>CBFGIH010000235.1:0-2727 GCA_965648775.1 Caldifarciminota bacterium
GCACCTCCTCGATACCGATGCGCGTTCGATACGAGCCCTCTTGATCCAACACAACCACCGAATCAGCGAGAAGCACGAATAATCCGCCGTCGGGTCGAGCCGCGATGTCTATTATGTTTCGTGAAGCACTGTAAATTACGCGGCCCTGGAAGCTCTCCGGCTTTCGATATGATTCACCAGTCCAAATCGTGACCTGATTACGGGCAAGAGTGTAAAAGACAGACGGGCTGGCTCCGTAATCAGCACCAGGAATCATGGCCAGGCGATCGGCATCCGCGGAAATGTAATATGAGATCTTATTATCGTCCGCGAAGCGCACTCGCGGCGATTCCAGAGCAGCAATCAAAGGTTCGCCATCCGCGGTGATGACCGTCAAATCTCGGCCGGCGCTCAGCGTTATTCCCAGATCAGAACTTCCATAATCCTGAGATGGATCAAAGCGGCTAATCCGGTTTTGCATGTCAACCTGGTAAACGATATTGTCGTGCACGGCGATCATCCGGCCATCGCGCGTTTCGGTGATCAAAATAGGATTGTTGGTTTGGGCATCCAGCTTCAGAATCGACGAAGAGGTCAACAACCAAAAATCACCGGCTCCATCCATCGTTATGTCTTTCAGATGGATGTTCCTCGGTAGGTCAACTTTGTCTTTTAGTTGCCAGTCGCTATAAGCAAATGTGAGCAGAAAACAAAAAAGCACCACGATTAATTGCTTCATGTACCTCCTTGTGGTAGGATAGATGACGCACCGGTTCCATGATTTATTATATATACATTATCATTCTTGTCAAGAGGAAAAACACGCTGGTGGTGTTGATCATACAAAAAGGGGGGTGTTCGATTCCCCCCTCGGAAAAAATCGTAGCAGCAAGTCTTAAGGGCTGAAGGAAAATGGAATCTGAATGGTCTGTTCAAACGGCACACCGTCCTTCTTGGCGGGTTCAAATTCCCACTGCCGGGCAGCGACCAGGGCCGCTTCCTCGCAGGCCGGATTGCCAAAACTGGAACTCACGACGGCGGACTTGACCTTCCCGTCGGTGCCGATGGTTATTTTTACTTTCACCACGCCGGTTGCGTTGAGTACGCGCGCCGACTCGGGATATCTGGCAACCACCTGCTTGATGACTTTGGCCTGCGTGATGACGGAAGATCTGGGTGGCGTCACGGTCGGCGGCGGAGTAACCGGCGGCGTCGTGGCAACGGCGGTGGTCTCTTTTTTTGCCGCTGCTTCCAGGATGCGCTCAGGGGCCGTGACCACCGGCGTCGGCTTCGGAGATGTTTCCACCGGCTTTACCGGTTCCGCGTAAGCAGTCGAAGGGGTAGTCGGACTTGGTGAAGGCGTCGGTGCCACGGGGGTGGGCGTGACGGTGGGGGTCGTCGCTGCCACGGTAATACGGCGCTCGGCTTCGGGAATCCAGTAGGTGTAAGCGCTGGCCAGCTGGATGCCGCCTTCGGCGCCCTTGACGCGTTTATAAAGAGCGGATATTTCATTAGGCACGATCAAAAAGGTGTACGGCTGATCCTCGTAGATGATTTTCTGAAATTCGCTCCAGATTTCCTTGGCCCGCTTGCGGTTGAGCATAGCCGCCCCGGCGTCAATCAAGGAATCCACGCGTTTATTCTTGTATGAAGAAAAGTTAAAACGTCCGCGATCAGGATCAGAATACCAGTAAGGTGCGGGATCAATTTTATCCCCGACGCTCCAGCCCATGATGAAGCCGTCAAATTGACGGCCGACAACCGCGGTGATGAAAGAATCAACGCGCATCGCGCGTGCATTGACCTTGATGCCGATGTTTTTCAAATCCTCCGTAATCTGGTTCAGGATCTTTACCCGATCCGTGTTTTCGCTGTTGGTGATGATTGTCAGGGTAATATCTCGGTTATTTTGATCTAGGTAACCGTTATTGTTGCGGTCGACCAAACCTTGACGGCGAAGGATCTCCCGAGCTTTGTTAACATTATATTCCAGCGGGGCTACGGCAGCATCAAAACCCCAGGACGTCGGCGGCAGGGGACCGAGAGAAAGAGTACCCATGCCTTGATAGATATCACTCAATATCCGGGGCCGGTTGATTGCCATGGTTAACGCATGCCGAAGTTCCTGATTGCTAAGCAGGGAATTATTAAGATTCCAGCCAATATAGGTGTAAGCTGCTCCGGGTCGGGAATCAATCGTGACGTTCTTGTTGGCGGCCAGTTCCTGAGCTACGGCGGGATTGAGGTTTAAAGCAATGTCCAGGACGCCCTCGTTAAAATCGTTCTTAAGATCATCAACGCGCGCATAATAGCGAATCTGAATTTCATCCAGCGGCGGCCGCCCCCGGTAATACGCTTCATTGCTGGTCAGGGTTAGATATGAACCTGGGACAAACTCTTTTACCTTGTATGGCCCGTTGCCCACCGGCTGCGAGCCGAACTTATCCGCGCCCACCTTTTCGAAGATGTGTTTGGGCAAAGGCATGATATCCGAATCCATCAGCAGATCGGCGTAAACCCGATCGAAGGTGAAGCGAACGGCGTAAGGACCAACCACCCGGACATCCTTGAGAAATCTTAAAGAGGCGGCGTTGGGATAATTGGTCGCCGGATCTTTCATCTTTTCACAGGTAAACGCCACATCCTCGGCCGTGACCGGGGTCCCATCCCACCAGGTGACATCGGTTCTTAAATAATAAGTAATGGCCGTCAGGTCCTCGGAGAACTCCCAGGAACGCGCTAATTCAG
>CBFGIH010000236.1:0-527 GCA_965648775.1 Caldifarciminota bacterium
GGTCAATGATCTTTATCGGATGAATAGTGGTAGTAATAATAATAACGGTGGCGATAGAACTGCTGCGTGAGATCTACCCCGTTGAGGACAAACCCGATGATCTTCTCGCCGGCCCGTTCCAGTTCATCCTTGACTTCAAGCGCCGCTTCTCGGTTGGTCTTGCCGGCCATCACCACCACCAGGATGCCGTCGCTGACCTTACCTAAAATCCGGGCGTCCGATACGCCCAGCGCCGGCGGAGCGTCAATCAGGATGAAGTCGTAATCTTTTTTCAATTCTTCCAGCAGGACCTGCATGCGGGCCGAGCCCAGCAGTTCCGAGGGATTCGAGGGAATGGTGCCGCTGGTCACGAAATCAAAAGCGATGCCCGAGGGATGCCGTTCAATCGCATCCTTCAATTTCAGACGGTTGATCAGAACATCGGATAAACCATGGTTGTTGTTGTGGCTCTGGCTCTTGAAATACCGATGGAGCATGGGCCGCCGGAAATCGCAGTCCAGGATAATAACCCGCGTACCCTGCTGCGC
>CBFGIH010000236.1:537-2716 GCA_965648775.1 Caldifarciminota bacterium
AGGTTGTGGTTTTCCCTTCCTGGGGCAGGGTGGATGTGATAAGCAGAGTTTTGATGGGACGGGCGGCGGCGGTGAAATTGATGTTCGTGCGCAGAATGCGATAGGCCTCGGCGATGTTCGATTGCGGCTCCTGGATCGTCGGGATTTCAGTTGCTCCCTTATCCTTGATTATCGGGATCGAAGCCAGGACGGAAATGCCGGTCAGATCCTCGATTTCCCGGGCGGTTTTGAAGGAATTGTTCAGGTACTCCAGCAAAAAGGCGCCGCCGACGCCGAGAATCAAGCCCAGGATGAAACCGAGGATCGCGTTCTGCGATTTCTTGGGAAACACGGGCCGATCCGGAATCGTGGCATAATCGATGATGCGGGCCTTGCTGATCTGCATGGATTCGGCGATTTTTGATTCTTCGAGCTTGGAAAGCAGCATCTGATAAATCTCGGCATTAGCTGTCCGCTGCCGCTCGAGCTGCGCCAGATTCACTTCCGCTTCAGGCAGCTGCTTCAGTTTCCAATTCTGTTGGCTGATGATCTGGTTCAGAGCTTCAATGCGGCTTTCCAGGG
This sequence comes from Caldifarciminota bacterium, assembly GCA_965648775.1. Lineage (GTDB taxonomy): Bacteria > Hydrothermota > Tepidihabitantia > SM23-42 > JAOAFX01 > CBFGIH01. The sequence continues at coordinate 1,099 of CBFGIH010000236.1, forward strand.
CAAAGGCTTTTGTTTCGTTGTTCATGATGTTCGAAACCACGGATTGAAAGATGGGATCGCTGACCGTGGGACCGGCGGCCATGATCTGCTCGGTGGCGTTTTTCAATTCTTTTTCCACGCCGGCAATCCGGACGTTAATTAGTTTCAGCTCCTCGGCACGGGCCGGGTCCTGACTGATCTCCCGCTTTTGAATTTCCAGGTCGCGGAGACGATTTTTTAAATTCGTGATAATCGGGCTCTGGGACAGGGTGGGAAATGACGCCATGCGCTTGTAGGCACCGTAAGTGGCTTCGTCCTTGGAAAGTTCGCCTTCCAGTTTCGCAATGCTGCTCTGGATTTCATGAAGTTCGACGATTGCCTGTTCCTTTGCCACCTCGAATTCTGCGAGCGCGCGGATTATCTCCGTGGCGGATTGGTCAAGCTGAATGATGCCGGTTTTTTCCTTGTAAACTCGTAATTTCTCCTCGGCGCTGTCAAGTTCCGTGCCGAAAATCCGGATCTGGCTTTCAATAAATTCCTTGGAACCTCGGGCCGATTCCCGGACCAAAAGCAGCGAATAATCAATGTACTCCTTGGCCAGGGCATTAGCCATGGCCGCGGCCTGCGCCGGATTGGTGGAACGGGCTTTAAGCAAAACCAGCACCGTGTTCTTAATCTGGCTGGCGGTGAAGGTCTCCATCATGTCTTCGGTGAACTTATTGAGACGAGGAATCCGAAACTCCAGATCATTCTGGGGCCGGTTGATTACGCAGAACTGCAGGCCATCGCGGCGATACAGTTCACCGAACTGCCCCCGGTCAATCTCTTCGCCGTCTTTGAGCAAAAGGAAACCGCCGTTCTCGGGGTGAACGGTGTATTTGCCCGGCGGCACGTTTTCCGCGACATTGATGGAATCAAAATAATCGCCGTTATGATTGCGCGCGATGAAATTAAGTCCCAATTTGACAATCACCGTCTTGGTCAGGGTGTGGCTGCGGATGATTTCCAGTTCACTTTCCACCGGATCAATCCGCTGGGAACTGTAAATTTCCGTGAAAAACATCGGTTTGGTTTCCGAGAGGTCGAGCTTAAACCGCACTCGTGCCTCGTAAACCTTGGGAGTGATGAAACTAAGAATTATCGCCGTCATAGTCACCACGACCACGGCGATAATTATCAGCCAGCGTCGTTCATAGATGATGTCAATGTAATCCTGCAAGGTCATGTCTTTTTTCATGACGGGTCCTTAATTGCTGGCGGCAATATATATCTGCAGCAGCAGGGTGCCCAGCGTAAAGAGCACGCCCCATTCCTGGAACGCCGGCATGAAACGGCGGGGCACGATCAGCACGTCGCCCGGCTGCAGGCTGAGTTCTTGAATATTCCGGCCGCGCTTGATAATTTTTTCGTAATTCAAACGTCGTTCTCGTCCCAGATTGAGAATCCGAATTTTTTTGGTATTGGCATAGGCGGTTGGCCCGCCGGCCTGAGCCAGCAAGTTGGCGATGTTGTCTCCGTGTTTCAAATAATATGAACCCGGCCGCATGACCTCGCCGAAGACGCTGATCCGATAATAGAAATCAATGTTCAGATATATATCACCGTAAAAATCACGAATCTTGCTGGATAAAATTTCCTC
>CBFGIH010000237.1:0-2655 GCA_965648775.1 Caldifarciminota bacterium
GGCCGAAAATACCGTGATTTTCTGACCAGCTTTGTCGATAGTTTGAAAACCAGCACCTACAAAATCACCATCGACCTGGCGCCTTTGAAAAAATGACCGCGGTTTTTCTTCTGCTCGTGGCCGTTCCCGCGGAGCAGGTCGCCGCATTGGTCGGGGACGGCGTGATTTTAGAAAGTGAAGTCCGGGCCTATGTGTCTTATCTAACCAACGATCCGGCGCTCCGGGATGCCTTTGCCACCCCGGAAGAAGCCCGGCGTTATGCGCTGGATGACCTGGTCGCGAGGAAACTGTTGCTGCAGCAGGCCGAGATTGATTCCATCCAGGTCACTGCCGAAGAAGTGGAATCCAGATTAAAAACCATGATCGAAAACATCAAGAGCAATTTCCCTTCGGAAGCGGATTTTTATCAGGAGCTGGATAAGGCGAATATCCGCCTGGATGATTTAAAAAATCACTACCGGGAGAATATCCGTACGCAGTTGATACTCAGCCGTCTGGTCGGGAAACAGATTTTGCCAACCCTGACCATCTCGCCGATTGCGATCCGCGTTTTTTTTGACGAACACAAGGATTCCATTGCCGTGGTGCCGGCGCGGCTCAAACTGGCCCACATCATCGTTCCCATCCGTCAGAGCGAGGATGAGCAGAAGAAGGGTTTTGAACGAGCGCTGGAAGTGTACAAACTGCTGTTAGCGGGCGGTGATTTTGCCGTCATCGCTCAGGAGTTTTCCGATGATGCCAATTCGCGGAAAGCAGGTGGGATGCTGGGCAAATTAAAAAAAGGAGAGGCCTTTGCCGAGTTCGAGGAAAAAATTTTTAACCTGAAGCCCGGCGAGGTATCGCAACCTTTTCCGACCCGGCTGGGCTTTCATATCGTGGAAGTGCTGAACAAAGGGTCGGATTGGGTTTTAGCCCGGCAGATTTTAATCAAGGTGGATGTGACTAAAGCGGATACCTCGGCCGCGGAGCAAAGGGCGGCGCTGGTTGCCCGACTGGCCAATCAGGGGGTGGATTTTGACAGCCTTGCCCGGCAGTATTCTTACGCGCCGGACGTTGATCTCGGCGAGGTCACGGTGAAGCAGCTCCTGCCGCCTTTGGACAGCATTGTGAAAAAGCTGGAGGCTGGTCAGGCGAGCTCGCCGCTGCTCACACCCTGGGGATACCAGGTGCTGTATGTCCGCGACAAAGTACCGGAAAAAGAGCGGACCTTCGAAGAAATGCGCGATTACATCTATGATTACCTCTCCCGTCAGGAACAGGAACGAATTTTCAAAATTTACGTTGATGAATTGAAAACCAAAACCTTTGTTCAACTCTTTCCACCATTCGGTTCATAGTTTCCGCCCTGCGCAGTTTCTGCTTAGTTCCCGGGCGGTCGGTTGCTCTCAAGGATAAATACTATGGGTTTGATGCAAATTTGTTTTTTCTGGGCCTGGCAGCAGCAGGTAAATTATCGAATCGAAACCTCGCTTGATACCGCGGCGCAGGTTTTGACCGGCGTCGAGCAGATCGTTTATTGGAATCACGCGCCTGACACCCTCGATACGATCTATTTTCATCTTTACCCCAATGCTTTTCAAGATCAGACCACGGTTTTTGCCCGCGAACTGCGGGCCATGGGCATCAGTACCTTTGACCACGCGCCGTTCGGCGACCGGGGTTTCATTGATATTCAACGCGTGCGGGACAGCCGCGAGGAATTGGTTCATGAAGTGCGCGAGACGATCATGGCGGTCGCACTGATCAATCCCGTTGGTCCGGAAGATTCCGTGGTTTTAAATATTGATTTTCAGGTGCAGATCCCAAAAATATTTTCCCGGCTGGGTCGAGAAGGCCGCCACTATGAAATTGTCCAATGGTATCCAAAACCGTGCGTATACGATTACCGGGGTTGGCATTGTGAACCATTCCACGCGCTGGGTGAATTCTATGGAGAATATGGTTCTTTCGACGTGACGATCCATGTTCCCCGGGGGTATATGATTGCCGCAACCGGTGAGCAGACGGCCGGACCCGAAACCGCGGAGGGCCATTCGGGCGCGGTCTGGACCTACCGGTTCTATGCCGATTCTGTGCATGATTTTGCCTGGGTCACTGATCCGGATTTCCAGATTCGGCGCTCAGTCCAGGACGGCGTGGTCATCGAATGCTACTATCATCCAGACAAGGAAAAGAGCTGGTCGCGCGCGCCGGTGATCACCGCGGATGCCGTCCGTTATTTTGCAGCCTGGATTGGTCCTTACCCCTATCGTACCCTGCGCGTGGTTCAGGGAGCGATGAAGGCCGGCGGCGGTATGGAATATCCGGGTTTGGTGATCATTGCCACCGGCGATAATCCGATGCTCAACTCGTTCGAACAGACCATTGTGCATGAAACTGCGCACCAGTGGTTCTATGCCGCGCTCGGTTCGGACGAGTTGCACGAAGCCTGGCTCGATGAAGGTTTTACGACTTACGCCGCCATGCGTTTTTTCGAGGACCGGGATGGCCCGGCGAACTCTATTTTCAAGAGCCGCTTCCTGCCGATCATGACCGACCTGGCTTATAACCGCCTGCTTTATCATGTCGCTGTAACTAACGGTTTCGCGACCGATGGCGACCGGCCGGCTTACGAATACGTTACTGAACCGTTTTCCTATATGGCTGGATTCTATG
>CBFGIH010000238.1:0-2627 GCA_965648775.1 Caldifarciminota bacterium
TGTAAACCGGTGCTTCAAAGCCGGACACCAGCCGCTTGTACGAATTGACAATGGGCGAGATCACAGCGGAAATTTCTTTGATGTGCGCGAGCAGGCCGGCAAGGTATTGATAGGCGGTCGGTGAAAGACCATAGGGATCATCAGCGCGGGCGAAAAGGTTTTTGCCGTTTTTGAAGATGCTCTGGTGCGTGTGCATGCCGCAGCCCGCCGAGCCAAACAGGGGTTTGGGCATAAACGTCGCGTAAAGATTATGTTCTTCCGCGACCTGCTTAATGATCATTTTGGCGGTCAGGAGATTGTCCGCCAGCTGTAAAGCATTACCGTAGCGCAGATCTATTTCATGCTGGCTTTTACCGACTTCGTGGTGCCCGGCTTCAACTGCGATTCCAAACTCCATGATCCGGCGGCACATTTCTTTGCGGACCCTCAGGGCCAGATCACCGCCCAGGTCAAAATAACCAACCCGGTCGTGTGGTAAGGGAATGATCCGGCCGCCGTCGCGCTGGAAAAGATAAAATTCCAGTTCGGTGCCAATCATCAGTTCCATGCCCTGTCGGGCAAGCCGCTGGACATGCTGTTTCAGAATACCGCGCGGATCAACCGGCGATGGTTTATGATCTGGACCGTACACATCGCAGATAAAACGCCCGGTTTTTTCTTCGCTCCAGGGAATAACCGCAAAGGTGGCAGGATCGGGCTTGAGGAACATATCGCTTTCACAAATACGGCCGAATCCTTCCACAGATGATCCATCAAACCAGATGCCGTCGGTCAAGGCTTTTTCCAGTTCATTGACCATGATGGTTTCATTTTTTATAGAACCCAGCATGTCGGAAAACCACAGGTCGATGAACCGGATGCGCTGCCGCCGGATGAAATCCAAGAGTTTGGTTGAAGTGGCCATAAATGGGTATTATCTCCTTTTCTTTTTCGCAGAAGGCAGATATTCAGCAACCGCTTTGGCTTGCGTGAAAAGCCCGAGATAGTCCGGCCCGCCGGCTTTGGAATCAGTGCCAGACATATTAAACCCGCCAAAGGGATGAGCAGCGACCATGGCGCCCGTGCACTTGCGGTTTAAATAAAGGTTACCGCAGAAGGCTTGCTGCCGGGCAAGTTCGAGTTTTTTCCGGTTTTTCGAGTATACCGCGCCGGTTAATCCGTATTCCGTGTCGTTAAATAATTCCAGGGCGTGTTCAAAGTTCCGCGCCTTAACCACGGCCAGAATCGGGCCGAAGATCTCTTCCTGGAACAACCGCGTCTTGGGACCGGGAATCTCGAAGACGGTCGGGCGGATAAAATACCCTTCAACCGGCCCGGGAATGCCGCCGCAGGCAAGTTTCCCTTCCTGCTTGCCGATTTCGATATATTCCAGCATTGATTTAAAGGCGCTTTCGTTGATCACCGGACCCATGTAGTAATCGGGAGATTTCACGGGACCAACCTTGATGGCTTCAACGGTCGGGATGAATTTTTCCATAAAGGCATCATATATTTTCGCGTCCAGGATCAACCGGGAACAGGCAGAACATTTTTGACCCTGATAACCGTAGGCAGAGACCCGGACACCGGTCACGGCCCAGTCCAGGTCCGCTTCCGAATCGACGATGATCGCATCTTTGCCGCCCATTTCGGCGACGACGCGCTTGATCCAGATCTGGCCGGGCATCGTCTTGCCGGCCAGTTCCACGATGCGCAGACCCACGCTTTTGGAACCGGTAAAGGCGATGAAACGGGTTTTGGGGTGACGCACCAGGTAATCACCGGCCAGGGCGCCGGAACCGGTCATGAAATTGACCACGCCGGCGGGAACGCTGGCCTCCTCGACCACTTCCATGAACTTGGCGGCGATCGCGGGTGAATCGCTGGATGGCTTGAGGATAACCGTGTTGCCGCATACGAAAGAAGCGGTGGTCATGCCGGTTAAAATTGCGAGAGGAAAATTCCAGGGCGGCACGATCAGACCCACGCCCAGGGGAATGTAATATTGATTATCCCGCTCGCCGGGCAGCTGCAGCAGTTTTGGACCACGGTCATAACGCAAAGCCTCGCGGCCGTAATATTCGCAGAAATCAATAGCTTCCGCCACATCGGCATCAGCTTCCAGCCAATTCTTGCCAACCTCAAAGACCATCCAGGCCGACAGTTCCATCTTGCGGCGGCGCATGATCGCGGCCATTTTAAAAAGATAATTCGCGCGGACCCTGGCCGGCACATAGCGCCAGGTTTCAAAGGTTTTCAGGGCGACCGCCATCGCTTTTTCGGCAATTTTTTCATCTGCCTTCTGAAAAACGCCAACGATTTCACCCCGCTTGGAAGGATTGTAGGAAATCAGTTTGGCATCGGTTTTGATCTTTTCTTCGCCGATGATTAAAGGATATTCATGCCCCAGTTCTGATTCGACCTTGGCCAGGGCCGCTTCCATCTTTTTTTTATTCACCGGTAATGAGAAATCAATGTACGGTTCATTTTTGAAAGCCTTCATCGTCTTGCCTCCTTGATGGAAAAAATGAAAATATATTATATCGATAAATAGTTGTTAGTCAATAATCATGCCGCTTGATTTTTTGGGGCGCGGGCATATAATTACTTCAAGGAGGCACGATGAAAAAAATCATATTGCCCATTCT
>CBFGIH010000239.1:0-2613 GCA_965648775.1 Caldifarciminota bacterium
GTGGGTGAGCGCGATCAGGTGGGTCGGGTGCGTGTGCAGGAAGACCTTCTGGCTCATGCGCCGCTGGCGCAGCCACGCGTGGACTGTCAGGTGGCTGCTCAATTCTGATGTTGGTGATTTTCTGCCGTCAGCACCGCCCCATAACACGCGGTAACCCCGGCCGGTCTTTAATAACCTTATCAACATGAGGTTTTTTTCAGGGGCTTTTTTGATATCGCGCATGCGCGAACCGGCCACGGTCACGAGGAGGCATCGCCGGGCTGGGGCAAGCGGATCGACCAGATCGCTGACATCAACCGAAATGTTCCCGGCATTCTGTTCGGCCCAGCCTTTCATCCAGAGCCACTGACCGACTTCGCCGAGATCACGGATTGTTTTTTTTAGTTCGCGGGTAATATGCATGGCTCATCGCCCATTCAAATTTCGCGGCTTGATACCCCGACCACTGAGCGGCGTCGTCATGCTTTTAATCTCGGACACTGACCCGCGGATTTAATTTTAAGAAAAGTTAATGGTGGTCGTCGACGCTTGACTATTTGACCTTGCCGTAGAGATCGCCGTTGAAGTAGTACTCGCTCCAGTACACTTCGCCGTTTTCCACATGGACCTGGTATTCGTATTCGGCAGTGGTGCCATCGTTAGAGGTAGTGAGGAGCACGCCCCGCTCCTTGTTGCCGCGCACGGTCCAGCGGCCCTCGCTGTGGCTTTCGCCAGCCACGCCCCATTCCTCACCCGGCTCGGCGCTGGAATAATTGCTTGTATATCTTTTACCCCAGGTGCCATCGGGGTAAAGCACGACCATGGTCTCGGAATATTTGGTGTAATTTTTCCAGGTGCCGGCAAAATGCTGAACCAGATCAGACGCGCCGGTCGCGGGTGGGCCGGCCGCGGAGCCGGTTTTTTCCTTGACGGCTGTTTTTTTGAAGGTCAGGGTGTATCCTTCTGGATAGGTGATGGATAAAGCGCCGTCTTTCAGCAAATAAGGATAATCCACATATCCAAAGAATTCATCTTCCACCCGGATCACTTCGTCCGTGATCTGGCAGGCGATTTCTTCGCCGTTGTAGTTGAGACGATTTTCAGAAAGGAATTGCAGGGTCACCAGGCCGTCGTCCGTGCGGCATTGCCAGGTGCCAAACAGGGACGCCGTATTATTGCCAGCGCGGGCCAGTGAAAAAAACAGCGGCAGGACTAACACTAACATTAGAACGGGTTTTCGCATAACGCCTCCTTGGATATAATCTTCATGGTTCAGCGTCGAGCATCAGGCATGGCAAAACGCCTGAAATATTTCCAGCGCTTCCTGCAGGCAGGCATTTAAATTTTCGGGTTTGACCTCCTTCGCATTACGGTAACAGATCAAATCATTACCTTGACCTTCGAGCCAGATTGGGTTCCGCGCTTCAAAGAAATTTATCAGCGGGTCATTGAAAACCATCCGGATTCGGGATTCGTCCTGGCCGCGTAGAAGATAGCGCTTGGAAAATCCGGGGTGCTGAGCAAAGTCAATGTCCTGATAGCCGAACACCGCGCCGATTTTGTGCATGATGTTTTCCGGATTCAGGGTGAAAGCGGGCAGGTTCAATTTTGCCGAGCGCAGGCGGACAACCGTTTGTTTTTTGGTGTGCTGATTCTTGCCGCTGCCGACGGTATAGCGGTAATCGAAGATGGCGATCTCCGCGTCCGGACCGGCGCCGCGCATCAGATTTTTCAAGACCCGGGAATGACCGTGATTGAAAAGAGAAAAGCGGCTCAGTTCGTTTTGAAACCCCGGTTCGGCCCGGGGAAAGAAACTGTAGCCGAGCCGCAGGCAAGCCTGGCGCAGGGCATCGGTCCGTTTTCTTTCGAGGTAAACGCTCAACCAGATGAGTCCGGCAATAATAGCTAAAATCCCGACAATGACCAGAAGGACCATGATTAAATCCTGATTAACTTTTCCTGACGGACCGCATTGCCCGCGTGCAGGTTCAGAAAGTAGGCGCCGGCGGCCACGCGTCGTCCCAGCCGGTCTTTTCCATCCCAGCACGCCTGATGATCGCCGGCGGGCAGGTTTTGTTCCCTGAGCATTTTTATCCGGCGGCCATTTCGGTCACAAATTTCAATTTTGACCGGCAGGGCCGCAGCCAAACCGAAACGGATCAGGGAGCGATCATGAAAAGGATTGGGCGCCGCCGAAAAATAACGCACCGGCCCGTTTTCGCGCTCACCGACGCCGACCAGGGGTTCGCCGACTGAGAAAATTTCCAGGGCCAGATCTGTGGCGGGAATGCCCAGGGCGGCGGCGATCGCGGACTGCTCCGCCGCGCTGAAATTGGCGGTGAAATAACCCTGCAGGTTCAGGGAAGTTGCCTGCAGGAGGGCGCTGGCCGCGGCAAACCCGGCTTCGAGATACTGATAACGGCTTGCAGTCGTCGCGCAGTAGACAAGGTAAGCCGGCGCGTTCTGGGGCAGACGGCTGATCGCGCTGCGCAGTTGGGGGCGGCGATCGCCGGTGATAACCCGCTCGATTCGATGATCGCGGGTGGTCTGCTGACCCGAGGGCTGGCGGATATGATAACGTTCCACGCCTTCGGACCGAACCAGGTAAATGCGGCCGGTCAGGTAGTAGTTCGC
>CBFGIH010000240.1:0-2608 GCA_965648775.1 Caldifarciminota bacterium
GAGTTTCCGACTTTCAAGCGCAAGGAGTTGAAGCAGGAGGTTAAGGAGCGGATTTACAATGACAATGACCTGGAAGTGCCGACTTTCCTGCGGAGGCAGATCGATTAGGTGATAAAACCGAAGAATCAGCGGGCAATTAACCTTTGACCCGGGCTGGTTCTAAAGGCGGAAGATAACAGAATAGGACACAACATGTCAGATGATTTGATTATCATCGGCGCCGGACCAGCCGGGTTGACCGCGGCGCTTTATGCCGGACGCGCCGGGTTAAAAACCGTCGTGCTGGAACGAGGCATGCCCGGCGGACTGGCCGCCAGTACCGATTTGATTGAAAACTTCCCTGGTTTTCCCGGTGGCATCAAGGGCGTTGAGCTGGGAGAACTGTTTGCCCGACAGGCCGAGCGTTTTGGCGGCCGCATCTTGAGGGCTGAAGCCAGCGCCATCCGACGTCTTGAACGCGTTTTTGAAGTCATCACGGACGAGGGAAGTTTTACGAGCCGAAGCGTGATCATCGCCAGCGGGTCCCATCCTAATCAGATTGGCGTTCCGGGCGAAGACAGACTGCGGGGGCGGGGCGTGTCATACTGCGCCACCTGCGATGGGCCGTTTTACCGCGATCAGGAAGTGGTGGTGGTCGGCTGCGGCAATTCCGGTCTGCAGGAAGGCCGTTATCTTCTGCGTTTTGCGCGACGCGTTACTTTTATTGAAATCTTATCCCGCATACCAGCCGAAACCGTGCTCAGGGCTCCCCTGGAAAAAGATCCACGGGTCAGGTTCCTGCTCAACCACCGCGTGATTGAGATCCAGGGAAAGGAAACCGTGGAAGCCATCACTGTTCTGGATCAAAGCAATGGTCAGAAAAAAATTATCACGGTGGCGGGAGTATTCATTTATGCGGGCTATAAACCAAATTCCGATTTTGCGGCTGATTTTCTTGCGCGCGACCGCCTGGGCGGAATTGTGACGGATTCTCGTTTCCAAACCTCCCAGGACGGCGTTTTTGCCTGCGGCGATATCAGAGGCAGTCATATCCGTCAGGTTGTCACGGCCTGCGCCGAAGGTGCCCAGGCGGCAATTTATGCCAATGAGTATATAGAATCGCTCGACTCGTCGTGACCGCGACGCGCCTCCTCCAAAAAAAGCGGAGCCGGCAACGGCTCCGCTTTTCCTTTTTAAAAAGTCCCTGTATGCGCTTTATTCGATCAGCACGAATTTTCCGACCATCGTGCGGCCGGCGTTGAAGAAGCGGTAAAAGTAAACGCCGGGTTCTGCTGTTGACTGCCACCGGTAATCCAACCTGCCGGCGGGGCAAGTCAGATGTTGCCGGTCAATCAACCGGCCCGCGGCATTGTAAATCGCTATTTCGCAGTCGTTTCCCGTCAAACCTGAAGCCTGGAAACGCACTGAAGCCGGGGATGGATTGCGCACCACCATAAACTGCGGCAGGGGCTGAACCGGCATTGCTGGTTCGCTGACCGCGACTGGATTATTGCCGACGACCAGGGAACAGCGCAGGGCCTGAGTGATGGTGCAGGTGTCATCTTTGAACGTCATGATGAGCCGGAATTTCTTGTACGTACCCGGCACCGCATTGCGGCTGCAGTGCACCTGGAAACGGTCAGCACTGTTGTTGCCCGTGGCCTTGCGCAGGATTTTCGGGAAGGAAGCGGTTGGATCAGTAACCGTGACCTGGGTATCCAGTGAAACCAGGGAGCTGGTGATGTTGTAGGCCGAATCCAGAGGATGAATGGCCCGGTTGCGGAGAGAAAACCAGATGTGCGCGTCTTCATTGGGATCAAGTTGCGCCGTGCGGTTGCCCAGGACCGTGTCGGCAACACGCAGGACCAGGTTATCAAAGAAAACGCCCGCGATTTTTGTGTAATAGATATTTACCGGCCGGCACTGGTTGATGTTGTTGTCAATCACGGTCTGGTTATTGTAGCCGTCCCAGAAATCGGTCTGATTGGTTTCAATCGAAAATGCATAAGTGACGAATTTCTGGACGCCATTGTGCAGGGTGTCTTTGATTTCCCATTCAATGCTGCCGCCATTGACCGTGTAGAGGATACGGTAGATCGGGCCGGTACGAGAAGCGGCGTAACCATTCTTGGCGCGCATGGAATCGAGCATTTCCCAGATCGTTATGGAATCAGGGACTGGTTCGGCTGAACCGGTATAACCCCAGACACACAGATTATAAGGTCCGTATGAATGGTAGTCCATCTGCGTGCGGATTTTCTTGGGCAGGAAATAATCCCGCACCTGCTGGGTTTCGAGTTCGGAGAAACGCGAAGGCCCGCGGTAAGTATCAGAGGTGACCGTCGGGCTTGAACCAACATTGTCATAGCCCCACTTGTAACCGTAGTTGCGGTTCAAATCCACGCCACAGGTGCTGGATGACTGACCCGAATAGAAATGACGGTTTTTCCGAAGGTTGGAAGTGGCGCCGCCTGAATCCGAATTGTAGCGGTAACAATCAGGATTCATCACCGGGATGATGTAGATCTGCCGGTTGTTCACGAGCCAGGTGGCCAGGGAATCAGTACCGTAGTTGTAAAGCAGCCACTGGGCAAAATCCATGCACAGGTGCGTACCCATGGGTTCGCGG
>CBFGIH010000241.1:0-903 GCA_965648775.1 Caldifarciminota bacterium
TAAGCCGATGCCAGATGGATTTTCATAAATATAACGGATCATTTTTCGGTGGTTTCAAACCGAATTGCTTTCGCGGCATAATCCTTGCCACCAAGAATACTGTCCTTCACATAAACGTGGGTTCCGGAATTTTCATCCCAGATACAAACCCGGATAGTCTGGTTTGGACCTCCCGCCTGGGACCAGTTGGCTATCGCACCGGTGAAAATATTGATCACCTGTTCTACGGTAAGTTGCTTGAGGGGATTGACTTGATTGACGATGACCGCGATGCCATCCCTGGCAATTTTGAATTCATTAACCGAAAAGGCCGTCGCCGCGGCTCGTTCCCGCTCAACCGGACTCATGGGTCGAGTCGTCACCGCCACCTGGGCCGAATCCGTAAAAATCGCGGATAAAGCCTGGTTGGTGGTGCTGGAAAGGACAAGTATTTTTGATTTGACATACAAATCCATGAATTCATACGCCTCTTCAGATATAACCGGCAGGATTTCCTCCGGGCATTTGACCGTAATGTATCCAGCCATGACTGATTGAGGTTCTTTTTTCTCGCCGCAGTTTACGGCTATCAGGACGGCTGCGATGATAATAATAAAGGAAAAAAACGCATAATGCCCTAATGATTTCATAATGGTATTAAGTCTCATAACTTTTATTATAATAAAAATTCATGGTAAGTCAAGTGTATCATACGCCGGCAAGAACTGCCAGCACGTCTTCGGGATTTTTTGCCTCAGCGAGGCGGCGACGGGCGCGGGCGTCCTTGGCCAGGGCGGAAATCGCTGATAGAATTTTCAGGTAATCATCCGTCACTTTTAGCGGCGCCAGCACCATGAATATGAAAAAAACCGGGTTTCCGTCCAGCGCCTCAAAATCGACTCCGGCCGGACAGTGGGCGTAAAG
>CBFGIH010000241.1:913-2604 GCA_965648775.1 Caldifarciminota bacterium
GATATTAATCAGGTTAACCGCGTTGGTTTTTACATGGGGCACGGCGCAGCCGTAGCCCAGGCCGGTGGAAGTCAGCTTTTCCCGTTCCCGCAGCGCGTTTAGGACCTCTTCCTCCATTTCCCCCGGCACCAGCCCCAGGGCAATCGATTTTTTCACAAGCGCGGTCAACACTTCATCTTTATCAGCAGGAGCGAAATTCAGGATTACCTGATTTTTACTGATGTATTTGGTGAGTTTCATAATCAAGCAACGTAGAATAAATTTTACAAAATCGACCGCAGTTCATTTTCCTTGTCCTTGGCAGTCAGGGCTACGATTGTGTCATTGGGCAAAAGCACGGAATCGCCTTTAAGCAGAACCGCATCGTCATCCCGCAGGGCCGCGATCAACAGCGATTCGGGCGGCAGATTTAGATCACGCACCGCTTTATTGACCGCGGGTGATGATTCGGAAATTTCGGCTTGCACGATCTCCAGATTGCGGAAAGTCACCAGGGGCGTCAGGAAGGGAACATTGAGTTTCTGCCCGATCAGGGCATTGATGATATTCGTGGTGTTTATAGTCAGGTCCACCCCCAAACTCCGAAAAAGATCCTCGTTCCGGGGATCATTGACCCGGGCCAGGGTTTTTGGCACCATGAACAATAACTTGGCCAGTTGACAGGCGATCAGGTTTTCCTGGTCCATCCCGGTTACCGCAATCAGCATATCTGCCCGGCTGGCTCCAACCTGCTTGAGGGTCGCGTCCTCGCAGCCATCACCCAGAATAAGAATTTCACCGAGATCCCGGGATAAAGCCATGAACTTATCTGGATCTTTTTCAATTAAAACTGTCTCATGCTTATCGGCTGCGAGTTGGCGTGCCAGATTATACCCGATTTTGCTTGCGCCCACAATGATAACGTACATTCACCCTCCTTTAATTCCCGGTCATTTTATCGCGGAATACCATCCAGTGAATAATTATTGACCCTTCCCTTTTTTGGGTTTAATCCCGAGTTCTTTCATTATTATCTCAAACTCCACATTGGTCGGGCAAACGGTCGCCAGGCCCATTTCCCGGAAAACAGCCGCTTTAACCGGATCCCGGACCCTGACCAGGATACGTTCTCGACCAAACTTCTGTTTAACGATCTGAGCTGACATTAGATTAGCAATATCGTCCGAAGTTAAAACCGCAACCAGGTCAGCCTGATCAATACCGGCGTTTTGTAGAATGCCTTCGTCGGTGATGTTGCCCGTCACCCGGTTGCCGCTGAAATTATCACCCAGTTTCTCAAAGGCGTTTTCATTGGCGTCAATGACCGTAACCTCGGTCTTATCTTTATCTAATAATCCCGCCAGCATGGCGCCCACTCGACCGCAACCCAGGATAAATGCCTTCATCGGATTAGTGTCTCCATGGATAAGATAATTATATCCTAATCAGGCCGGCGGTCAATAACTACTTCGCAGGGTGCGTTGCGCAGAATTGTCTCCGAAGTCCGGCCCATGATCTTCTCGGTGATACCCCGCAGGGGACGGATGCCGATGATGATTAAATCAACATCCTCTTCCCGTGCCAGCCGGATTAATCCCTCGCCCACCTTGCGCGCCCGCTCAATCTTCGTAATTACGGGCAGATGGTGATGTTTAACAATTTCGGCCGCTCGATTCACCACCTCGCGAGCGATTTTTTCTGATTTTTCCATG
>CBFGIH010000242.1:0-2588 GCA_965648775.1 Caldifarciminota bacterium
CAATATTTAATAATTTCATATAATTATAATGTTATTTGAGCAAGGAGGTGCGATAATAACGATTTATCATTATTGCTTACATATTAAGCAATGAAGGTCGTTTTCTTGAATTATGATAAAATAGGAAGATTTCCAAAAAGGAGGAATGATGAAGAGATGTTTGCCCTATCTCTTGATGATCGTCAGCGTCCTCGTTATCAATTGTGGTAACGAACCGCCTGAGGATTTTTTCGAAGGCACGCCGGCTGACGATACACTGATTAACGAACTGCTGGCAGCAAATCCCTCTCTGCTTAACACTTCCGAAATATTCTACAACACCTATATCCCGGTGCAACTTGATTCCATTAAATTCATCATCGCTGACCAGTATTACCGGACGAATGATTCAATCGTCAAGCAGCATGTTAACCAGTGCATGCTGGATCTAACGGAAACCGCGCGGTTTAAAGATCTTTGGTACGCCAAGGACACTACCTGCACGGTTTATCTCTGGGATACCTTCACCTACATCCTTAATGTTCACTGGGACAAACGAAAAATCGGATTTTATGACAGTTTCGTCACGGACACCGTGACCCACGATACGTTGTATCGAATGCTTAAAACCATCCGGATTGATACGGCCGGCGGGTATCAAGAAAAGGTCGGTTTGAGTGCCGAGGGACTGCGCCATATTTTCTTTGAAGCGAAGCGCGATTCCACGGCTGTGCCCGAAACCCTGGCTTCGGGTCAACTCAAATATCCCATCAAGGAACCCCGCGAGTGGTATCTCAAGCGGATATCCTACGGAACTTACTCCTTCCCGGACCGCGGCGCGGAAAGACCGTTGATCACCCGCACCATCCTGACGCTCGGCACCCGATCAGACACGATCCTTTCGTCCAACACCGACACCTTGTATCACGGTCATGTCATGAACCGCTTCCGGCACATTGATTCGCTGCTGGAATACACGACCGCGGAACTGGCCAATGACTCGATCCGGGTTGTCTTTGCTCTTTCCAGTTTAACCGATACCGCCAAATCCTATTCCTACTACGCGACCGCCAATGGCGTGCGACGAAGCGGTACCGCCTCTGGCACGACCAGCGGTTCGGTTTACCTGAATTTGAGCGCTTTGACGCCAGGGATCCACAATATTTATTTCGAGGTCGTGCAGAACGACGCTTATTATTATGTGGTCCCCGAGAAAGATTATGCGGCGACGGTTTGGCTCGTGCCAATCCGTATC
This sequence comes from Caldifarciminota bacterium, assembly GCA_965648775.1. Taxonomy (GTDB): domain Bacteria; phylum Hydrothermota; class Tepidihabitantia; order SM23-42; family JAOAFX01; genus CBFGIH01. The sequence goes on from CBFGIH010000242.1 coordinate 1,235, forward strand.
AAATAGCAGATGAGGAGGCACGCAATGAAAAAACTTTTCTTGCTGCTCTTTACCGGCGTCTTCCTTTTTGCCGCTGAATATGGAAAGATTGTCGGTAAGGTGATAGACGGCGAAACAGGAGAACCGCTGTTCGGTGCGAATGTGGTCGTGGAAGGTACGGAATTGGGCGCCGCCACCGATGATAAAGGCGAGTTCGCCATTCTTTACATTCCGGCCGGTACCTACACGGTCAACGCATCGTACCTGGGTTATGATCCCGTGACCTATACCAACGTGGTGGTCAATGCGGACCAGACAACCCCGCTTAATTTCCGCTTGAATCCCACCGTGCTCGAAGTCAAAGGTGTGACCGCGGTGGCCGTGCGGGAACCGATTGTCATATCATCCACCCAGAGCCGCAGCGCCGTGACTTCGACAGAGATGAACCGCCTGCCGGTGACGAGCATCAATCAGGTCATCACCCTGCAGGCGGGCGTGACGCAAAGTAATCTGGGTACGCACATCCGCGGCGGCCGCGCCACCGAAATCACCTATTTTGTGGATGGCATCGTAACCAAGGTTCCGCAAAGCGGCGGCCAGTCTGCCCGGGTGAACACCGGCGCCGTGGAAGAAGTGTCCATTGTCAGCGGCGGTTTTGACGCCGAGTACGGCGACGCCCTTTCCGGGATCATCAACATCGTCACCCGCGAAGGCGGCAACAAGTTGACCGGCCGCATGAGTTACCTGATGGATGATTACATTCCGTCCAATGCCCTGGATTTCGGCTACAACCAGTATGAACTGTCATTCGGCGGCCCCCTGCCCGGCGCCATCAAGCGCTTCCGTTATTTTCTTTCGGGCGAACTGATGCATACCGATGCCTACCGGGAAGCCCTGTACCGGGTGCCTTCAGCGCGCCAGGATTACAAGGCCCAGGCCCGTCTGTCCTACAATTTTCCGAATGCCAAAGCCAAGATCACTTTTTCCGGCTTCAAATCCCGCGAACAGTTTATGACCTGGTCATCCGGCAGTCTGAAATACTTTGCCAATCGGCCCATGTACCGGATCAAGAACCTGATCGGTTCTTCCATGATCAATTACCAGCCCACGGCCCGGACCATGGCGCAATTTAAACTTGGCGTCACGGATTATGAGCAGGCCTACGGCAACCGCGACCGGGCGTACGAAGATTCGGTTGGCGCGGGCTTTTTCAGTGATTACCGGCTCAAGGCCGAACATCTGATCAAGTATCTCAACAATGACGAACTGCCGCCCAAGGACGTGATCATTGACAGCCTGATGGCCTATCACCAGGAATACACGAACCGCGACCGCGATGCCCTGCGCAACAATCCCTACGGCATTGAAAACCTTT
>CBFGIH010000243.1:0-532 GCA_965648775.1 Caldifarciminota bacterium
AGGGCCTTGGGTTAAGGGTTTACGATGTTATGGGGCGTTTGGTGCGGACTTTGGCCCTGGGTTCGGCGGTTTCGGGTGAGGTGATGTGGTTAGGCGATGATGATGTGGGCCGGCTCGTGGCGCCCGGGGTGTATTTTGTGAAGTTGAGTGCGGGTGGTCAGGAGGCGGTGGAGAAGGCGGTGCGGTTAAGATAGGCCTTCCCGGTTTAGCAGACAGCATTATTATTTTTTATTAATCAAGGAGGTTATATGAGGAAAGTGCGTTCAGTCATCCTGGGGTGTTTATTGATGTGCGGCATGACCGCGATCGTCGAAGCCGCGGCACCGGACATAAAAGTAATCCAGGATCGGGGTTCGAGCATCGTTATTGAATTCACTTTAAAAGATTACGAGCTCGAGCCGGTAGACATAAACGGTGAGAATTATTTCAAAATCAGGATAACCGGGGAGCCGAATTACTTAAAAACCGGTTATCCGGATTTACCCATGGTTTCCCGGAATGTCATTATTCCCGATAATGGGCTCATGGCCTA
>CBFGIH010000243.1:564-2551 GCA_965648775.1 Caldifarciminota bacterium
TTGAGACGAAAACAGTTGGTCAGATCGCGCCCTCCAAAGGTAATCTTTATCGTAATGTTGATCCGCAGACCATTCCCTTTACTTTTGAAAAGATTTATTCTTCATCCGGATGGTGGCCGGCGCAATCGGTTGAACTGGACGAACCGTTCATTATGCGCGATTACCGCGGCCTCGGCGTTCGGTTCAATCCGATTCAGTATAATCCGGCGACCAGAGAGATACGCGTTGCGAAAAAAATTGTGGTTGAAATTTACAAGACGGCGGACGGTGGCGCCAACATCATCAATCATCCCCGGGCGGGTATTACCCGTGAGTTCGCTGATCTTTATGGCGATATCTTCTTAAATTTCGGGGCGAGCCGTTATGATTCCCTGACCGAGCGGGCTGGTCGGCTTTTCATCATCACCGCGGATGCTTATCTGAGCAACATGCAGGCGTTCAAGGTCTGGAAACGGCAAAAAGGAATTCCGACCAAAATGGTGACGATTTCTCAAATCGGCGGTAACACGGTGAACAATATCAAGAACGCGATCCAGGCTGAATACAACGCAGGCGGGCTGGTCTGGGTCTTGCTCGTCGGCGACGGCAATGAAGTCCTGCCGGCCGTGGGTACGGTTGGTTCCGCCAACGGCGCTGACGCGGATCCCGTGTACGCCTACTGCGCGGGCAGTGATTATTATCCGGATATTATCATTGGCCGTTTCAGTTCCAACAGCGGTTTAGCCGTAAATATTGACAAGCAGGTCAGCCGTTCCATAAATTATGAAAAAACGCCGATGACTTCTGGGAACGACTGGTACCATATCGGCCTGGGCATCGCCAGCAATCAAACCGGCGGCAGTCCGGCTTATGCCGATTCGACGCGCATGAATTTCCTGCGCGACTCCCTGTTGACGCCGAAATATTATTACACCGCGGTCAACAAGAGTTATGATTCCTGGGGTACGACCCAGATGATCAAGAATTTCATCGAAGCCGGCACTTCCATTATCAATTACATTGGTCACGGCTCCCAAACCAGCTGGGTTAACGGCGGCGGCTTTTCCATCACGGACATCAACAACCTGAACAATCCCTGGAAACTGCCGTTTGTCTTTTCGGTCGCGTGCGTAGTCGGTGATTTTGACGGTGCCCAGTGTTTTTGCGAAGCATCGGTAACCGCCGGTACCGTGGCCAATCCCAACGGCTTCCTGGCGCACTGGGGATCAAGCATCAATCAGTCCTGGGAACCACCGTGCTGGGGCCAGGCAGGAGCAGTCGGGCTGTTGACTCATAATCTGAAGAACACCTACGGCGCTCTTTGTTACAACGGCGCCTGTTACATGATCGAACATTACGGCTCGACCGCAACCGAAGGCGTGGAAATGGCTCAAACCTGGCATATCTTCGGCGATCCAGCGGTTCAGGTCCGGACGAACACGCCCGCGACCATGACCGTGAACCACGCCGGCTCGGTCAATGTCGGGCAAACAACTTTTAATGTCAGCGTGCCCGGCGTAGCCAACGCGCTCGTCGGCCTCTACGTGGATACCCTGCTGATTGGCAACGGCTACACGAACAGTTCGGGTAATGCGACCATCACGATGAACCCGGCACCGAGCGCGCCCGGAACGATGTATGTGACCGTGACCGCGTACAACAAGATTCCTTATCTGGGATCAGTGCCCATCATCTCGCCGGCCGGACCGTATGTCGTCATGGGTCAGGCCGTGATCAACGACTATGGCAACGGCCAGATCAATCCCGGCGACAGTGTCGCCTATGCCGTATACGCCAAGAACGTGGGCGCGGCCCAGGCGCAGGGGGTCTACGGCAAGCTTTCCGGCGGTTCCTATGTCACGATCACGCGCGATTCTTCCTGGTACGGCAACATTGCCGTCAACGATTCCAGCATCGGCAATCCATCCTATCGGTTCCGCGTGGCGAACAATTGTCCTAACAACACTTCCATCAATTTCACCCTGCGTTTTCACGCCAACCGGGATTC
>CBFGIH010000244.1:0-2540 GCA_965648775.1 Caldifarciminota bacterium
GGCCAGAGCAATGACCGTGCCCAGTACCCCGCGCCGGGAGATGTGTTCTTTAAAAACCAACCGGGAAAGGGGAATCAAAAACACGGGCGGCAGCGCCATGATCGTGGAGGCCACGCCGATATAAGAATGAGCAATGGCAATCAAGGAAAAAAGCACGCCGATGAACGGTCCGAGAATCGAACCCGCCAGGATGGTCAGAAAAACGCGGCGCGCGCGCAGACACCGAAAAGTGGAGGGAATCCGCCCAAAAAATCCTGCGGCCAGCCACATCGTGGCCGTGGCAGCAATGAGCCGAATGAGATTGCCGGACAGCGGAGCCAGGCCGGCGACCAAACCCATCTTCGAAGCGAAAAGCCCCAGGGCTTGCCCCAGGGCGGCGCCCACGCCGATTAAAATCCCGGAGAAACGACGACGACTTTTCTCGCTTTCTTCTTTTCCCCGCGGTTCAGTGACGACCAGGCCCACGCCTCCCAGGGCGACCAGGATGGCCATGATCCGGGTGACGGTCAGGTACTCATGCAAAAAAATCCAGGCCAGGATAGAACCAATAACCGGTGCCAGAGACATCATCAGCATGCCCAGACGAGGTCCGACCAGCACGAACGACTTAAAAAGCAGGGAATCACCGATGGTGAAACCAATGACCCCGGAGAGCACAAACCAGAACCACTGCGGAAACGTCGCCGACCATGGCAGAACCTGGCCATAGAGGATGGTGTGGGTCACCATTAATAAAACTAAGGCAATCGCGATGCGCAACCGATTAACCACATTGGAACCAACTGCCCGTGAGGAAATGGTAAAAAAGATTGAGCCGAAGGACCAGCACAGGGCCGTGACCAGGGCGGCGAGTTCGCCGATATGCCTCACGGCCGCGGCTCCGGTCTGCAGGTAAAGGTCATAGTTTTAAAAAATAATTTTTTTCTTATGAAAACCCCGCACCATAAAATGTGCGGGGCGCATGCCAAGGCGCAGAATCGAACTGCGGACACCCGGATTTTCAGTCCGGTGCTCTACCATCTGAGCTACCTTGGCGGACTGGGGGATTATAGCCGGGCAAACCTGTTTGTCAATAGGTTGTTTAAGATTATTGCTGGCGCATTCACCCTGCCCTCTTTGCTGGTCTCCGGTCTTCGGCCGCCGTTAACGCGCATCAATCCATTTTTTTATTGACTTGAACCGATCAGGCTGATATACTATTATGCTCTGAACAAAGGAGGACGCAGACATGTCCTGGCCGGGTACGTTGGAAAAAATCGATGATTTCCGCTATCGCATCCCCCGGACCTACAAAACTGGCATGCGCACCGACGGTATCATTTACGCCGCGCCGGAAATGCTGACCCAGATCTCATCGGACGAGGCGCCGGAACAGGTGGCCAATGTTGCTTTTCTGCCAGGCATTGTGGGCGCTTCTCTGGCCATGCCCGATATCCATTGGGGCTATGGATTTCCCATTGGCGGCGTGGCCGCGTTCGATGTCGCCGCCGGCGTGATCTCGCCGGGCGGCGTCGGTTATGACATCAATTGCGGCGTGCGTCTCCTGCGTACGGATTTGTTCCGCCGGGATGTCCAGGACCGGATCAAAGAACTGATCCGAACGATTTTTAACCAAGTGCCTTCTGGCGTCGGCGCCACGGGCAAAATTCGGATTGACGACCGTGAGGTCAGGCAGGTCCTGACGCAGGGCGCGGCCTGGGCTGTACGCCGGGGTTTTGGCTGGCAGGAAGACATAGAACGCATCGAAGAAAACGGCTGCCTGGCCGGCGCCGATGCGGACCGGATTTCCCGCCGGGCCCTGGAGCGCGGCCGGCCCCAGCTCGGCACCCTGGGCGCGGGCAATCATTTTCTGGAAGTCCAGGTCGTGGACGAAATCTATGATCCGGACACCGCTCGAATCTTGGGCCTGGAAGCGGTCGATCAGGTGACGGTTATGATCCATACGGGTTCCCGCGGCCTGGGTTACCAAATTTGCGATGACAATTTGAAAATTCTGGTCCGCTGCGTGGAAAAATACGGCATCAGCGTGCCGGACCGCCAGCTGGCCTGCGCGCCCATTACCTCTGAGGAAGGCCGTTCATATTTTAGCCAGATGGCTGCGGCCGCCAATTACGCCTGGGCCAACCGTCAGTGCATCATGCACTGGGTCCGTGAATCTTTCGAACAGGTTTTCAAGAAAAAAGCCGAAGCCATGGGCATGCGCCTCGTATATGACGTGTGCCACAACATCGCCAAGTTTGAAGAACATCAGGTGGCCGGTAAGACGCGGCGGCTTTGCGTGCACCGCAAGGGCGCGACGCGTTCCTTTGCGCCCGGTCACCAGGATGTACCGGCACTCTACCGCGCGGTTGGTCAACCCGTGCTCATTCCTGGTGACATGGGCACTCACTCCTATCTGCTGGTCGGCACCCAGCGGGCCATGAGCGAAACCTTTGGTTCCACCTGCCACGGCGCCGGCCGGCTCATGTCCCGCACCCGGGCGCTTGACATAACCCGCGGCCGGCAAATTGACCAGGAACTAAGCCGGCAGGGGATTATCG
>CBFGIH010000245.1:0-2530 GCA_965648775.1 Caldifarciminota bacterium
CGCCGTAATACGCAGCAGATTTTTTCTTTTAAACCTCTGCGGGTCCGGCGGGTGGTGGACGAGGATATTGCCGAACGGATTTCGAATATTCTCTGCAGTGTGGTCGATGAGGGAAGCGGTGCGGCCGCCCAGTTAGAAGGCGTGCACATCGCCGGCAAGACCGGCACGGCGCAGAAGGTGATCAGCGGCCGCTACTCGCGGGAAGCGATCATAACCACTTTTATTGGTTTTTTTCCGGCCGAGCGGCCGGAGTACCTTATCGCCATCATGCTGGATGAACCGAAGAAGGGATCCTGGGCAAGCGCCATTGCGGCACCGGTTTTCAAACGTGTCGCGCAAAGCATTTGTCAGCTCAACTCAAGCCAATATGCAGCTCAGTGAACTGATCGCTGGCACTGATGCTGAGGTGCGAAATTTTCAGGAGCAGGAAATTCAGGGATTGGAGTTCGATTCGCGAGCCGTGAAACCGGGAACCGTTTTTATCGCCTTGACCGGCGAGCGCGTGGATGGCCATGCTTTTATTGCCGACGCCCGGGCCCGGGGCGCGGTGGCGGTAGTGGTCGAGCGGCCGGTGTCAACGGATTTAACGCAAATCATCTATCCCGACACGCGCGCGGCGATGGCCCGGCTGGGACGGATTTACTATGGCATCGCCTCCGGTGTCAACAAAATCGGCATCACCGGTACCAACGGCAAGACCACGACCTCATTTCTGGTGCACGCCGTTTCCACCGCGGCGCGCCGGCAGCCGGCATTGATTGGCACGATCTATTACCAGGGACGGACTAGGGAAAAAGCCCGCCGCACCACCCCGGAGAGCCTGGACCTGTTTAAAATGTTCCGGCGTTACCAAGAAGAGGGATCCCGCGATATTGTCATGGAAGTTTCATCCCATGCCCTGGCCTTGCAGCGGGTGGACGAAATCAATTTTAAAATTGCCGTCTTCACGAATCTTTCTCAAGATCATCTTGATTTTCACCGAACCATGGATGAATACCTCGCGGCGAAAATGCATCTGTTCGATTTGCTGGAACCGGACGGCTGGGCCGTTTACAATGCCGACGATCCGGTGAACCGGCAAATCAAGGCGCGCATCCGCCGCGGCATCACCTTTGCTTTTGACCAGCCGGCCGATCTGCAGGGCCGGATCCAAGCGCACAGTATAAAGGGATTGGAGATAGAAGTAAAATTCCAGCAAGAGCAATTTATTATCAAATCTCCCCTGGTCGGTGTCTACAATGGTTACAATATTCTGGCGGCCTGCGCGGTGGGGTTAGCCCTGGGCCTGAAGGTCCAGGATATAATCCGCGGCATCGAGGGCTTGTCATCGGTGCGCGGACGGTTGGAACCGGTTGGCCCCAATATCTTCGTGGATTTCGCCCACACGCCCAAAGCGCTGGATCAGGTCTTGAGCGCGTTGCGGCAATACGCGGTTGGCCGGCTCATCGCGGTTTTTGGCTGCGGTGGTGACCGAGATGCCGGTAAACGACCGCTGATGGGGCAGGCGGTCATGCGTTGGGCAGATTGGGCAGTGGTGACCTCGGATAATCCGCGCCGGGAATCACCGCGGGCGATCATCCGGGATATCGAAGGCGGCCTGGTGCCGGGGCGTTATGAGATCGAGGAAGACCGTCGGCGTGCGATCGCCCGGGCTCTGGCCAGAAAACAGCCGGAGGATGTTGTGGTGGTCTGCGGCAAGGGCCACGAAGAAGAGCAGATTTTTCAGGATCGGACAATTGAGTTTGACGACGCGAAAGTTATCCGCGAATTAATGCGGGAGCAGATGCATGTTTAAACTAACGACGGTCGCGCAGCTGGCGCGCATCGCCCAGGCCGGCGGTCATGCCGGCAACCGCGAATTAATCCGCGGGGTGAGCATTGATTCACGCTCGCTCCGGCCGGGCGATGCTTTTTTTGCCCTGCCCGGAACGAAAACTGACGGTCATGAATATGTCTTTGCGGCGCTTAACCGGGGCGCGGTCTGTGCCGTGGTCCAGCGCCCGCCGACCGGTGAAAAATTGATTCTGGTTGAAAACCCGCTGGCAGCATTGGGTGAGTTTGGTCGTCATTACCGCCAGCGGTTGAACACGACGATCATTGGTATCACGGGCACGAGCGGAAAGACCACCGTAAAGAATGTGCTCTGCCGGTTGCTTGCCATCCGGTACCGGGTCCGAGGTTCAATCGGTAATTACAATTCTCTCATCGGCGTGCCCTTATCGCTGTTGACTTTTCAGGGCAATGAAGAATTTGGCGTGCTGGAAATGGGAACGAGTCAGCCGGGAGAAATCAGCCGGCTTTGCGCCATCGCTCGCCCCCAGATTGGCATTATTACTGTCGTCGGACCCGGTCACCTGCAGGGATTGGGCAGTATTGAGGGCGTGCGGGCGGAAAAACGCTCCCTGTTCGGAGCCCTGCCCGGCAATGGTCTCAGCGCCGCAACATCGAGATCGTCGAGACCCTGTGCCGGCTGATGGACCGGCGACGTCCGGCGCGCGCGCCGCATCGCCAGCTGGTGAGCTTCGTCACC
>CBFGIH010000246.1:0-2528 GCA_965648775.1 Caldifarciminota bacterium
ACCTCCTGCATGTCCGCGATCTGCAAAATTTTTACTTCATCTTCCGCACTTTCCAGACCGTGCTCGAGGACGCCGCCCGCAAAATCTTGCGCATCGCCCGGGATATTAGCCAGAGCACGCCGGAGGAGCTCGAGACCTCTTCTTCGGACCGCCTGATCCTGCAGTTTGTCACCGAGACCAATCACCTGCTGCAGACGATCGGCACCATTGACCGGGAAATTCGTAACTGGACCAAAACCAACAAGCTGTCGGGCGACGTGATTGCCCGGGGCATCAATTTTTACCAGGACATCGTGGAGATGCTGATCCAGTTGAACCGGAACCTGACCGAACTGCGCGCGACCACCCAGCAGATCGAACCACCCCTGGATGCTCTGAAGCGCATAACCGAACGTTCCCGGGTTCTTGGCCTCTATGCCGGCATCGAAAGCGCCCGCGGCGGTGAGTATGCAGGTCCCCTGGCCGTGGTCACGAAGGAAATAAAAAATTTATCCTTGCAAACCTCGCATTTCGTCAACCGCATGGCGGATATCCAGACGGAAATCGTCAAGGATTTCACCCAGTTAAGCTCCTATATCATAAAAAGCCAGAGCGATGTCGAGCAGGGCGTCGCTTACCTCCAGTCAGCCGTGGCCTGTTTCAATCAGAATCAGAAAGTGCTTGGTGATCTGGGCATCCTTGCTCAGGAAATGACTCAGTCCACGCAGGAGATGTTTGATCAGTGCCGCAATCTCGGCGAGCAGATCAAGTCCTTCGGTGATAATTATCGCAAGATTCTCCGGGAGCATACCCGCTACTCAGAATCGATCTCGACCAGCGCCGGCCTGTCCGAAAAGATCCTGACCGCGGTCCGGCAGCAAGGTCCCCAGATCCAGCTGCCCCGGGCCGGCGTAAAAACCATGATCTACCGGGAACTGGTTGATCCTCTGCTCTTAGATCCCGCCAACAAAACCGATGCCACCAGCACCATGGTGCTCGAGCAGATTTGCACCGGCCTGCTGGGTTTCAATGCGACGAACACCATCATTCCCGCGCTGGCTGATTCGTTCAATGTTTCCCGGGACGGACGGATCTGGGATTTCTTTCTCAAACCAGGGGTCAAGTTCCATGACGGCACGGCCGTGACCGTCCAGGACGTGGTTTTTTCCCTGCAACGCGCCAAGGCCGGCACCAATGCCAATTTTATCGAATACGTGGAGTCAATCACGGCCCTGGCCGACAACCGGATCCGCTTTGTCCTCAAGTATCCGTACATTCCCTTTTTGAACAATCTTGCCTGCGGCGTGTGCGCCGTGGTTCCCAGGTATTTCACGGCCGACCATCCTGTCGGCTGTGGTCCTTATCGCCTGACCCGCTGGGAAAAGGGCCGGGAGTTGACGCTTGAGGTTTATGACGAATTTTATGATTCCCGTCCGCCCATTGACCGCATTGTCATCAAGACCATTGCCGACCCGGAGGAGGCATGTCAGCGTTTTCTCGACGGCGAGATCGATATCGTGCGGCTTTCTTCCGAAAGCACGCAGCGCTATCCCGCGGAGCAACTGGTATCCGGCCCGACACTGGCCACCTATTACCTGGCGATCAATGTCACGCTGGACACGCCTTTCAAGAATCCGCTGGTCCGCCAGGCCGTCAACCTGGCCATTGACCGCCGGCAGTTAATCAACCAGCTTTTAAACGGCCGGGCCGTGCCCGCGTTCGGTGTTTTTCCGCCCGGACTGGCAGCTTACGACCCGGAAATCGCCCGACTTTATCAATACGATCTGGGCCGGGCCCGGGAACTGATGGCTCAGGCCGGTTACCCCCGCGGCCTCAGCGGCACGTTTGTCCTGGACAGCCGGGATAACCAGGAATCGGTCCTGCGCTCCCGCTTGGTCAAGGAGTTTCTGGAGAAAATCGGCATTGAAGTCAACGTCCAGACTTTGAATTTCAACGATTTTCTTGAAAAAGGCTACCGGGGCGAAGCGCTTTTGCAGATCAAGGGATGGATTTCGGACAACGGCGATCCCGACAATTTTCTTTACCCGCTGTTTCATTCCCGCTCCCGCGGCCGTCCCGGCAACACGACCTTTTACGCTAACCCGGAAGTGGACGCGCTGATTGATCAGGCCCGCGCCGAACCCAGTCCGCAACGTCGCAACCAGCTCTATCGGAAAATTGAAAGGACGATCATTGCCGATGCCCCGGTGGTGTTTCTCTATCACCCCAACGATACCTACGCGGTTTCGAACCGCGTGGGCGGTTTCAAGGTGGATCCGTTTCAAATCGTCCGTTTTCGTTATCTCTGGTGCTGAGCCATGGACACCTTGATTACTTTTCGCATCGGCACGGAGTTGATCGGCCTGGATATCACCAGGGTCCGCGAGGTTACCGAGATTGGCAAACCGATCGCGGTTCCCCGCGCGCCAGTTTTTCTGATCGGCCTGGTCAATGTCCGCGGCGAAGTAGTGCCGGTCATTTCCCTGAAGAAACGGCTGGGTCTGGCTGGCGATGAAACCAGCAATTTGCTGCTGGTGATCGAAGACGGC
>CBFGIH010000247.1:0-2452 GCA_965648775.1 Caldifarciminota bacterium
ACCGCCTTGAATCGACGCTGGTTGGGAATGCCGCCGCCAATGTCATAGACAATTTCCCGAAGGGAAATACCCATTGGTACCTCTACCAGGCCGGTGTTGCGGATCTTACCGACCAGGGAAAAAATCTTGGTGCCCGTGCTCTTTTCGGTTCCGATCGCGCGGAACCATTCCGGACCTCGATTTAGAATGAGGGTCACATTGGCCCAGGTTTCAACGTTGTTAACATTGGTTGGTCTGCCCCACAAGCCCTTTTCCGAAGGATACGGCGGCCGCGGCCGCGGCCGGCCGACCCGGCCTTCAATGGAAGCAATCAATGCGGTTTCTTCGCCACAGACAAAGGCGCCGGCGCCGCGGATCAGTTTCAGATCGAAAGAAAAACCACTGCCCAGGATGGACCGGCCAAGGAAATTCCGGGATCGTGCCTGTTCAAGGGCAATGCCTACATGTTTCACGGCAAGCGGATACTCATTGCGCACATAAAGATAACCCTCGGTGGCGCCGATCGCATAAGCGCCGATGATCATTCCCTCCAAAACCAGATGGGGATTGCCCTCAAGCACGCTGCGATCCATATAGGCGCCGGGATCGCCCTCATCGCCGTTACAGATGACATATTTGACATCACTTTGAATCCGTCCGGTCAATTCCCATTTACGGCCGGTGGGGAAACCGGCGCCGCCCCGTCCCCGCAAGCCCGAGGCCTTGATCATTTCGATCACAGCCGACGGCTTCATGCTGCTCAGCATTTTCTTAAGACCACCGTAGCCCCCCAATGCCAGGTAATCATCGATTTCAACCGGATTGATATCCACGTTAAGACCCAGCACGCGGCGCTGTTGTTTTTTGTAAAACGGGATCTCTTCGAAATCCACGTAGCGCTGGTCTCCCCAGCGGTATAAATAAGGCTCCACCAGCCGGGAATGCAAAATGGTTTCGTTTATTATCTCGGGTATCTGTTCTGGCTTCAATTTTTGATAAAAAATCTTTCGGCCATCGATCCGCACGAGCACGTTCGGTTCGGCCTCGCAGAAACCGTGGCAACCGGTGATCTTGATGTCGAACCGCTCGGTTAACCCCTGACGGGTCTGGTAGTCCTGCGCGGCCCGGATGATTTCCTCCGCGCCCCGGGCGAGGCCGCAGGTTCCCGCGGAAATGACCAGCACTGGTTTCAAGGACAGGCTCCGATCAGTGCTGCCACATCGCGCAGTTTGAATTCACCGTGATACTTACCGTTGCAGACAACGATGGGGCCGATGGCGCAGCAACCCAGGCAATGGCAGGCCGTGCCCAGACAGATGGTGATGTGATACTTGCCCCGCGGCTTCAAGCTGAACGCCGAATAGAAAGTCGCCAGGCTGTAGATCACACTTAAGGGCACGCGCAAATTCTGCGCCAGGTAATCAAGGGTGGTGCGGGGCAGGAAATTATATTCGTTTTGAATATCCTGAAGAATTTGCAGAACGCTGGCCCGGGGTTCGGGATAGCGGCTGATGATCTCGGTGATTTTTTCCATAGCCATTATTATATGCAAAACACGCCGAAAATCAAGAATTAGCTTATGTCTCAACGGCTCGCGCTTGACAAATGAAGATTTTATATTATATTATAATAAATTATGTTTTACGAGGACTCTACCGCCAGAGATAAAATTACCGCCCAACTTCAGGAGACCGAAAAATCCCTGCAGCAATACATGGAAATCGCAGACGTGATCACCAGACAGCCCTTTCAAGGCCTGGCGATCATTCAGGGCGATCCGCCGCGCATTGTTTTCGCCAATCAAACCATATCCGATATTCTTGGCCAGCCGGTTGATACCATCACCCGGCTTGATCCGCAGCAGTTGCAATCCATCCTTTTTCCCGACGACCAGCAGCGGTTTTTCCAGGATTACCGTGATCGGCTTCAGGGCAAAACCGTTGACGATCAATACGAATTTCGCATGCTTCGGCCTGACGGCTCAGTCATCTGGGTTGAGCTGTACGCCCAGCGCATACACTTTAAAGGACAAACCGCCGTTTTGGTTATCATTCAGAACATCACTAATCGTAAACAAATCGAATCCGCCCGCCAGGAAGCCGAGAATCGCTACCGTACGTTATTCGAGGATTCACGCGATGCCATTTTCATCACCACGATTGACGGTCACTTTCTGGATGTTAACCAGGCCATGCTTGATCTATTTGGTTATCGCCGCGATGAGTTTTTTACCCTGAATGCCGTTGACACATATTACAACCCATCGGATCGCAGGTTATTCCAGGCAGCCATGGAGAAAAACGGCGCGGTGCGGGATTATGAAATTCGGCTCAAGAAAAAAGACGGCACGGCCATTGACTGTTTGTTGACGTGCACGGCCCGGTATGATGCCAATGGTCATATGGTCGGTTACCAGGGTGTCATTCGCGACATCACGGAACGCAAAAAGGAAGAACAGGCACTGCAGGAATCA
>CBFGIH010000248.1:0-2448 GCA_965648775.1 Caldifarciminota bacterium
GTCATCAAATAAAGCCATTATGCCTCCTTCGTTAAACGGCTGATAATAAAATCACAGCAGCGCGCCGGGCGCGCTCAGGCAAACAGGACCTTTTGTCCAATGCCATGTGCATCACATTACCATTCCGCCGTCCAGCGGAATTACCTGGCCGGTGATATACGAGGCGTCGTCCGAGACCAGGAAACGGACGAGCAGGGCTACATCCTGAGGAGTACCGAAACGATTCAAGGGTATGTTTTTAAGATACGCCGCTTTGACTTCCTCGGGCAGGGCTTCGGTCATCCGGGTTTGAATGAATCCGGGAGCGATAGCGTTGACCGTGATATTCCGGCTGGCGAATTCCTTGGCACAGGTTTTGGTCAGGCCAATGATGCCCGCTTTGCTGGCAGCGTAATTGGCCTGACCGGCATTGCCGATAAGCCCGATGACCGACGCGATATTAACGATCCGGCCATAACGTTGTTTGATCATGTGTTTTGCGACGGCGCGGGTGACATAGAAGGTGCCGGTAAGGTTAATGTTGATTACTTTCTGCCAGTCGTCAGCCGTCATGCGCAGGATCAGTTTGTCGCTGGTGATGCCGGCGTTATTCACCAGGATATCAATTTTACCCAGATCGCGGGCAATGTTTTCCACCGCTTCGTTGACGACCTGTTCCCGGCTGATGTCCAGCATATAGAAATGGGCATTGGGACCCAGGGCCGAAACCGTGGCGGCGCCGGTCTGGGGATCAATGTCTGCCACTGCCACCCGGCAGCCGGCGTCAATCAACGCGCGGCAGATGCCGGCGCCGATGCCGGCGGCGCCGCCCGTGACCAGCGCGGTTTTCGATTCTAAAAGCATCTTTTTATTTTATCCACTTTGCCGAGGTTGTCAAGAATCGGATACATGAAGTTTACAAAGGTAAATTGCAAATACTCCCTTAATTAAGGAGACAGTTCTCTAATAAGTTTATATTCATTGACCGGAAACAATTGAGTTTCCGGCAATTATCTTGATTGCTAAACAGTCATAGACGACGCGGTTTTTCTGGTAAGTAACCACTGAACGTCGCAGCAGGCGCCAATCGCCCTTCTGATATACCCCCTCATTTTCCAGCTTTGCCGCCAGGCCGGGTGAATCATCGAACTGTTCGGCAAGCTGGGGATTTTGTGCCAAAATCAAAGGTTGGAACTCCGGACCCGCGACGATGATTACTGGTTCAACGATCATGTTATTCAATTCGGGTAAAGGCTTAACAACGGCGGGTTTGGTTTGAAGCGTTATCATCCTGGCGCGGGCATCAGGCCCGGCCGAAGACTTGACGCTTTCAATCATATCCAGCAGGTAGAGCCGGACATCGTCTAAATTTTTAGCCTGATGGATTTTAGCGCTTTCCGCATAACTGATTAGAGCTTTAGCCAGAATGGAAATTTCTTTGAGATAATTGCTGCGCTGGTTATTGGGCACGACATGCATGACAATGATAGAAACTGGTTGACCATCAGGCGCATGGTAGTCAATACCCGTTGGACTCCAGCCGATCACGCACATCAAATCCTCTTCATAGGAAACGCGGGCGTGGGGGCAGGCCCATCCTTTGCCCAGTCCGGTGTTGGCCATTTCTTCCCTCTTTAACACCAATCTGACTACATCGGTTCCGGCCGGGGTCTCAGGGAAGGCTTCCACGATATGCGCCAGGAACTGCAAGGCGTGGTTTTTATTATTTTCCGGCAGTTCGAAAAGTCTTCCTTCCTGAAGAGCGTCAAGCAAGGTATTCATTATACGCCTCCATATTTCTTAAAGAAAACGCGTTTAACCAGGTGGGCCAGGCAGGAATAAGCCAATAAAAAGCCGGCGATCCATGCCCAATAGCTTACGGGCAGGGGAACGAGACCAAGCACGGCCGCCAGCGGTGAGTAGGGAAGATATGCGCCAATCATCATGATGGTCAAAGTGGTAAAAAGCAGATAATAAGAGGGGCGGCTCTGGAAGAAGGGAATGCGTTTTGTGCGTATGATATGCACGATGAGGGTTTGGGTCAGAAGCGATTCCACGAACCAGCCGGTCTGGAACAGTTGCATTAGAAAAATCTTTTGTTCGGTGCTGGTCGCCGGGTGAAGAAAAGCCCGGCAGTTAAATACAAACCACATCAAACCGAAAGTGGCATAATCGAAGATGGAACTTATCGGGCCCAGGAAAATCATAAATTTTTTTATATGGGCAATATCCCATTTTCTCGGCCGGGCGATTTGTTCTTCGTCCAAACGATCCGTGGGGATACCGGTTTGTGAAAAATCGTAAAGGAGATTGTTGGTTAAAATTTGAATCGGTTTCATCGGCAGAAAGGGTAAAAGATAACTGGCGCCCAGCACGCTGAACATGTTGCCAAAATTAGAACTGGCCGCCATCCGAATGTACTTGATGATGTTGCTAAAAACGCGGCGGCCTTCCATAATCCCTTCTTTT
>CBFGIH010000249.1:0-2448 GCA_965648775.1 Caldifarciminota bacterium
GACCTTGTCCTTGACCGACGGCCTGACCCGGATCGCCAACCGTCGGCATTTTGATTTGATGCTGGAAACCGAAATGCGCAAGGCCCGCGGTTACACCCGCTCCCTGAGCCTGGCTTTAATTGACCTGGATGATTTCAAGCAGTTCAATGACCGCTACGGCCATCCGGCTGGTGACCGGCTCCTGGCCAAGATCGGCCAGACCCTGAAAGCAAACGTCCGGGACACGGATTTTGTCGCCCGCTATGGCGGCGAGGAATTCGTGATTATTTTGCCGGAAACCGGCAACGAGGCCGCGGTCCGAGTTGCCGAGCGCATCCGCCAAGCCGTGGAAGAATGCGTCATTTACATAAAAAACAAAGGCCGCAAATGCGCGACCGTTTCCATCGGTATTGCCTCATTCCCGATCAATGCCCAGGATAGCCAGGGTTTAATCGCCGGCGCTGACCGTGCTCTTTACCGCGCCAAGCAGCTGGGCAAGAACCGCGTGGAAACCATTATTCCCATGGTGGTCAAATCCGATCTTGAACTCCAGCCAAACGACCGCCGCGGCCGCGGCTCCTGATAATTTTTTAACTGCGCGGCGCATCGTTGAAGACTTAACAAACCAGGCAGACTGTTTGGTGGTTGTGGTATTTAATGCCGGCTGTCCCGCCTGCCGGGCACCAGTCGGGGTTATGGATGGGCGTAGCGGCTGATTATTTCCTCAAGAGTTTCTTGATTTTCAATCAACACCTTGCGGGATTTGCTGCCCTGAAATGGTTCCACCACGCCGGCTGCTTCCAGCTGGTCAATGATCCGTCCGGCCCGTGCGTATCCGAGGTTTAACCGACGCTGCAAAAGAGACACCGAGGCGACCTGGTGACGGAAGACCAGCCGGGCGGCTTCCGGAAACATGGGATCAACCTCGCCGTTGGCGGCGATTTCCGAGGAACTTTCGGATTCCTCTTTTTCTCCGAGGTCGGGATAGTACCCCTGCTGGCTGATCTCCTCGATTTTTTCCGAGGGGATGATGTTGGTCAGGGCGCGTTTTTTCTCGTCGTAAGCCGGATCTTCCTTGTCCACGAAAACGCTCCATAGTTCTTCGTCCAGGATCGCGGTCGCGATTTCTTCGAGATCCGCGTCCACATCCCGGAACAGGTCATAAATGTGCTGGCGGGCAATGAGCCGGCTGATGCCGACAGTCTCCTCGGTGGTGACGTACGCGCCGTGCAGGCGGATCGGCGTGCCCTTGCCCGGCGGCAGAAACAGCATGTCACCCCGGCCCAGCAGGGATTCGGCGCCGTTTAGGTCCAGGATCGTCCGGGAATCGGTTTTGGAGGCGACCTGAAACGCGATGCGGCAGGGAAAGTTGGCCTTGATCAGACCGGTGATCACGTCCACGGACGGCCGCTGGGTTGCCAGCACCAGGTGGATGCCGACCGCGCGCGACATTTGCGCCAGCCGCGTGATGTTTTCTTCGATTTCGGCCGGCGCGGTGAGCATCAGATCGGCCAGTTCATCCACGATGATGACGATGTACGGCTTGGTTTCGCCGCCTTTCTTTTTCATTTTTTCATTGTAACCATCAATGTCCCGCACGTTCTCACGCGCGAAATCCCGGTACCGCGCCTCCATGATCGCCACCAGTTTGTTGAGTTCATTGACCGCGTCCTTGGGCTCGGTGACGGCGCGGCGCAGAAGATGTGGAATGGGATTGTACATGGGCAGTTCCAGCCGCTTGGGATCGATCATCAGGAAACGGACCTCGTGATGGGTGGCGTGATAAAGAATGCTGGCGATGATGGTGTTGATGCAGACGCTCTTGCCCGAACCCGTGGTGCCGGCCACGAGCATGTGGGGCATGAGCGCGATGTCGTCGCTCACGGGCCGGCCCGTGATGTCCTGGCCCAGGACAATGGCCAGGGGCGAGCTCATGGCTTCAAACTGCTCGTCGAGCAGGCAGCTTTTTAAGTAAACCAGGCCGCGGTCCCGGTTCGGCACCTCGATGCCGACCGCGGATTTGCCGGGAATGGGCGCGACGATGCGGATACGCGTGGCCTTGAGCGAAAGGGCCAGGTCATTGTCCAGGTTAGCGATGCGGTTGACCTTGATGCCGGGTGCCGGTTCAAACTCAAAGCGGGAGATCACCGGCCCGGATTCGATGTTGACCACCCGGCCGCTGACGCCGAATTCCTGCAGCCGGGTGGTCAGGAGTTCGCCTTCTTTTTGCAGCTGGTCCGCGTCAGCGGCGTGCAGGGCGACTGGATCCGCGAGGATTTTTAAGAATTCAGATTTAAAATCAATTTTCGGCAGCGGTTGGCGGTGCCGTGGTTTTGTTCCCGCGGTTTCTTCGGTTTCAACCGGTTCGGTTTCGGGCTCGTCCGCGGTCGGTGGTTCCTCGGGAAGCGGTTTGGGTTTTGGCTCTTTCTTTTTTTGCGCCAGGTTGATCACCGGCGGCTGGGCAATGGT
>CBFGIH010000250.1:0-2442 GCA_965648775.1 Caldifarciminota bacterium
GTTCATCCGGCAGTTGCCTTCAAAGAAAACGCCTTCCTGAACAATCAACCCTTTGCAGGAAATATCGCCCTGCATGTAAGCACCGGATTGATATTCAAGCAACTCCTGGGCTTCAATATTGCCTAAAATCTTGCCGCCGATTACAGCATTACGACACTGGGAATTGCCCTGAATGACGGAATCCTTGCCAATAACCAGGGTCTCGCTGGTTATGACATTGCCCTCTACCTGGCCGTCAATTTTGATTGAACCATTCGATTGAAGATCGCCCTTGATTTTCGTGTCCTTGCCAATCAAGGAATCGATCTTTCCTTCCTTATCCATACCAAACCTCCTTCAGAGGTAAATTAAGTCAAATATTATATATAAATGCCTCATATTGTCAATAGAAACGAGAAGCCGATTGACAGCGTGGTCGCTTTTGTTATACTGAGGCATGCTTGATCGTATGTTTAAAACCCGGTTACTGCTGGCGGTGCTCGCCGCTATCGCCTGCGGCTCGCTCAGCAGCATTGCTGGTGCCCGTTTTTACCGGTTAAGCGAACGGGAACGTAAAATCTATGCTGGCTTGCGGGGAATCGACTCCGCCGCCGCCGATCGCTATCTCATTCTTGAATCCAGTTCTGAACGTGCGGCCATGTTTGACAGCCTTTTTCAGGAACGGCCGGCAGAAAAGGCTGTTTTTGAACAGCGCATTGATGAGGCCTACCGGGAATTCGGCCGTTTTTCGCCGATGCTGGATGATCGCATACCGGTTTACGTGCGCTACGGTCCACCGCCGGGCCGCCGCCGCATTGATCCCACGAAAATTACCGGCGTTACCGCCCGGATCGCGGTCAAGCCCTCGGAAATATGGCGTTATCCGTCCGAGGGTCTGGAATTTGATTTTATCCGTCTGGGCCACGCCTTCAAAATCATCGCCCGCTCTGAATTCGGCGGACAGTTGTCGATCCCTTTTCTGCGGGAATCAAATTCTAATCTCCCGGCACCGGAATCATCCCTGAGCACGCTGGCGTTTGACGCCAGCTTCGGCCGTTTCCGGCAAACTAAAAATTTAACCCGCCTGGAACTCTACATCCAGCTTTATCTGGCGGATACGACGGGATGCGAACTGTACCGGGAAATTCAAATTTTTGATCCTAACAATCAATTACTGCAACGCAAGACCGCGTTGTTGCAGCCGGTCAACGCGGGCGCAGGGAATTTTACCGATGAAGTAAACCTCTGGCTGCCGCCTAGTGAATACCGGATCGTCATCATTTTGTCCGACGGCAAACGTCTCATCTCGGGCCGCCGCGAATTTAATATCAACCTGATCGAATATGCCTCTGACACCAAAGAAATCAGCGACCTGGTGCCGGCGCAGCTCATTGACGATGGCTTCACCGCCGAGAAATTCCAGAAACCGCTGGTCAAAGTTAATCAACCTGTGCACCAACCTTTTTATTTTTACCATGAGGTCTACAACCTCCAGACGCAAAACGGCATGCATAACCTGCGCACCACTTACCAAATTTACAATCTTAAAATCAACCGCGGTCAGGCAATGGAAGAAGAAGTTGTTGACATGCTGTTTCAAGAAATTTTCGGAGAGGGCGACGTCGCTTTTCTGGCCACTAAATATCATCCGATGGATCTCCTGCCCGGCCGTTATCTGATCGTGGTCCGGGATAAGGATCTTTACAGCGGCAAAGAACGCTCGGCCCTGGGTGAATTCGAGCTGGTTGAGAAAAAATAAATTCAGTTAAAGAACTTCGTCCGCCAACGGGTATGCGCGACCGCGGTTTTCTCTGATTATGAGAAAAGCCGGCTACAATTTATAGCCGATTTTTCTCAAAAAATCGTATCGCTCCTTGCGTGCCGTTTCGCTTTCGATGCCTTTTGGTTTTTCGCCGTCAATGACGCCGACCAAACCGCGGCCCGAACCTTCCTCGACCACCAGCACTTTCACCGGATTGGCCGTGGCGCAGAAAATGGTTAAAACTTCGGGACAGGCCTTAACCCGGTCCAGAACATTGATTGGAAAAGCGCCGCGGAGGAAAATGATGAATGAGTGGCCGCAACCGATCTTCAGCGCTTCCTGCTGTGCGCTTCGGCTCAAATTTTCATCATTACCTTCGTAGCGGACTAAACAGGGACCTGATGCTTCGCAGAAAGCCAGGCCGAACTTGATGCCGGGGCACGAATTGACCAGCGCTTCATAAAGATCCTCGGCGGATTTGATGAAATGCGTTTGCCCGATGATCACATTGGCGCCATCGGGCAGGTCAATGGGAATCGTTTTAATATCCATGAAACCTCCTGGTTAAATCACCTTCCTGGTTGGTCGATCGACCATGTCGGTTTTGGGATTAATCGCAAAGAAACCTGATAAACGAAGCACACTTTTGGTACTAATAGCCGATTTCTTTTAAAAATTTCTTGTCCTGACGCCATTTTTCC
>CBFGIH010000251.1:0-2421 GCA_965648775.1 Caldifarciminota bacterium
TCGTGGAAATGACTGATTTTGTTCAGCATCCCCTTTATAAAAAATATATCCGACGCACGACCCGGGTTTATGCCCACGACGAGAAAGACGACTGTCAGGTCGGTGAAAAAGTATTGATCGAGCAGTCACGCCCGCTTTCCAAACTGAAACGCTGGCGCGTCATTCGGAGATTAACATGATTCAGATCTACACCCGCCTCAGGGTCTGCGACAACACGGGCGCCCGCATCGCCATGTGCATCCACGTGGTCGGCAGTTCGGGACGACGCTACGCTCACCTTGGTGACATCATCAATGTTTCCATCAAAGATGCCCTGCCCAACGCACCGGTCAAGAAAGGCGACAAGGGCAAGGCGGTGATCGTGAGAACCTGCAAGGAATTCCGCCGGCCGGATGGTTCGTATGTCCGGTTTGACGATAATGCCTGCGTGCTGATCAATGAGCAAAAAGAACCCAGGGGCACCCGGGTCTTTGGGCCGGTCGCGCGGGAACTGCGGGAAAAAGGATTCACCAAGATCATTTCCCTGGCCAGCGAGGTGGTATGATACGGCGCAAGCAAGAGAGAAAAGCAAAAATTAAATTTCACATCAAGAAAAACGATCTGGTCGAAGTTCTCACCGGCGAAGAAAAAAACCGCCGGGGCCGCATTCTCGAAATAAACCGCGAAAAAGCAACCGCGATCGTGGAGGGCATCAACCTGGTGAAAAAACATCAGCGCGCCCGTTCCCAGACAAAAACTTCGGGCATTGTCACGGTACCGGCGCCCATCCATGTGTCCAACCTGGTGCTCATCTGCGCCAAATGCGGCAAAAAAACCACGGTCCGCAAGGAAACCGTGGACCAAAAAAGGGTTCGGATCTGCAACCTCTGCGAGGAGATACTCGAATAACATGGCTAAAGATAAAGAAACCAAACCAGCTGACCCGCGGGAACGAAAACCAGCGGCGGATAAAAAAGAACGCGGCGAACCCAAACCGCGTCAGAAACCTTTTCCGCCCCGGCTGAAACTTTTTTACCAGCAGGAACTGCGGCCAGCCCTGATGAAGCAGTTAAACTATAATAATCTTTATCAAGTTCCGGAATTGAAAAAAATCGTCATCAATGTCGGCCTGGGCGAAGCGGTCAGCGATCCCAAGATCGTGGAGATCGTTCGGGATGATCTGGCGCGCATTACCGGCCAGGCACCGGCGCCAACCAAGTGCAAGCGTCCGATCTCGAATTTCAAGATCCGCAAGGGGATGGTCATCGGCATGAAAATCACCCTGCGCGGAGCAATGATGTATGAATTTTTTGACCGTTTCATCAACGTGGCTGCGCCTCGAATCCGCGATTTCCGCGGTTTCTCCCGCGATTCCTTTGACGGACGGGGATCATATAATCTCGGCTTGAATGAACAAACCATCTTTCCGGAAATCGAATATGACAAGATCAAGAAGGTTTTTGGCATGGACATCGCCATTGTCACCTCGGCTAAAAAAGACGCAGATGCCCTGGCCCTGCTGGAAGGGCTGGGTATGCCTTTCACCAAGAAAAAATAACGAAGGAGCGAATGGCTAAGTTATCGCTGATTGTCAAAGCAAAAAAATCGAAAAAATTCGCCACCCGCCGGTACAATCGTTGCAGCCGGTGCGGCCGACCGCGCGGATATTACCGGCAATTCGGCTTGTGCCGGCTCTGCCTTCGGGAACTTGCCCTAAAAGGTGAAATTCCAGGTCTGCGCAAGGCGACCTGGTAGCAATCCCGATTCTTCGATTATACAACCCGATAAAATTAAATTACAGCCGGTGATTGGAAATTAAGATTACCAGTGTGATAAAAAGTGCCCGTCAACGGGCACTTTTTTTACCATATTTTCCACCGTCAGCGCGATCGTATAATAAAACCTTTTGGATTGTTTAAAAGCCAGCTACGTCAACCAAACCCGCACAACATCAAGCAATCCCCTATTCCCCGGAGAACAGTTTCTGCAACTGAACCATCTTATCCATATCGGTTAAATCCATCTTAAGGGGCGTGATCGAGACGTAACCTTCGTTGACCGCCTGAAAATCGGTGTCCGCGTCTAACTGACAATCCAGGACGCCGTCAATGACGCTGTACATCACGTTTTCTTTTTCATGGTTGCGGTATACCTTATCGTTGTAAATCCGCTTGCCCATTTTCGTGATCCGCTCGCCTTTGATCGGACCGTTCGGAATGTTGATATTCAGCACCAGGGTTGGCGCAGTCGCGGTCAGCAACCGGGGAATCAGTTTTTTGGTATAATCGACTGCATGGCGGAAATCGCTTGCTAGCCGGTCAGCCATGGACAAAGCCATGGCTTTGATGCCAAAATGTCCAGCCTGAAGAGCGGCGGCGACCGTGCCGGAGTAAAAAACATCGCTGCCCATGTTCGGCCCGTTGTTGATGCCAGAAACCACCA
>CBFGIH010000252.1:0-2419 GCA_965648775.1 Caldifarciminota bacterium
GGCTGGTCGCAGTACGCACGGAAAAGATAATAAAGATTACCGACGGTCAAGTTTGAATCCCGGTCGCAAAAAAGCGCGATGCCGCCCGAGAGGTGGGGTATGGCAAAAGAAGCACCGCTGATATTGACATAAGTGCCGTTATTGTAGGATGTCCGGATATTTACGCCCGGTGCGGAAACATCGGGTTTCAGGAGATGCCAGGTTGAATAGTACCAAAACGAACTGTCGTTCCAGGGATACATGTCCGGTGCTGGCCCCCGGGATGAGAAACTGGCGATTATGTCGCTGGCGTCGGTCGCGCCGGTGGCAATTACGGTCGGATAACTGGCGGGAACGCCAACCGTTCCCGAACCTGGGCCAGAACTGCCGACCGCGGCGGCGGGCAGGATCCCGAGGTTTTTCATATTCAGCATGATCGACCACCAATGCAACTCGGTCGTGGAATTACTGCCCCAGGAATTGTTGACCGCTCGGATCGCCACTCCGCCGGACCTGAGATCGGCCAGGTACTGCAGGCAAGAGTCAATCCACACATAGGTCGCGGAACCGCTGGAATTAAACGCCTTGGTGGGAATGACTTTCGCTTTATAGGCAACGCCGATATCGTTGACCAGGGGCCCCGGTCCGTCGCCGCCGCAGATGATTCCGCAAACGCCGGTGCCGTGACCATGATCGTCGTATGGAGACGGCTGGCCATTGATCGCATCAAGCCAGTACGGCGAAAGCCATTTGCCGACCAGCGCCTCATGGGTGATCATCATGCCGGTATCGACGAAACCGATAATGATTCCGTCACCGGCATATCCGGCTTGCCAGCAGGAATCAGCCTGGACTTGCTGGATATTCCACTCGGTCACGTCCGGCGGGGATTCGGTCACTTCCTCCGCCGGCAGCTCAACTTTTCCGTTCTCACTGATAAACCAGATATCATCGCGCCGGATCAAGGCCATAATCACCGCCGGAGTTGCCTTCAGGTGAAATCCGTTGAAGATCCAGTATTGACCGCCGACCACCGCTTGCTGCGAAGGTAAACTTGAAAGATACGCAACTACGTCTTGTTGGGAATTGATGGCGATGTTCCTCATGATCTTGCCACGCTCGGCCGGCTCGAGATTCGCCATGGCGGCTGATGGATAATCGGTGCTCATATGCACGATGACTAAAATTTGCTGATCCGAAGAAGTGCGATTCATGATGTCCAACATTCCCGCCGTAAGCTTGCCCGGCACGGGCGGCAGGATTGCAATTAAAAACATAATCGCCAGGTTCATAATTTTTTTTATATTTTATCAGTTTGGGGTGGGTCCGCGGGCAAAGCCGCGTTCCCACCCCAACCCTAAACCGGCAAGGCCTATCTTAATAGCACCGCCTTCTCCACCGCCTCCTGACCACCGGCGGTTAACTTCACAAAATAAACACCCGCGGCGACATCACGGCCCTGATTATCATCCCCGTTCCATACTAAATTTTGAGGTTCATGGACCGGGGTCAGGACGAATGTTTTTATCAGACGACCAGCCAGGTCATAAATCCGCAGACCAACTTTTTCGGCATCTGGCGCCACTTGGTACACGATGGTCATACGCCCGCGGTTCACGGTCGGAGACACCGTCAGCTGGCGAATGGCGGAGACTGAGCTTAGAACCTCGCTCTCCTCAACACCCACGAGGGTTGGTTTGACCGTTGTGTACTTGAGTGCGAAGGTATCGGTTACCGGGACTCCCAGCGAATGGTATGTGCCGTCCAGGTAATATTGGATACCTACCGTCCGCGCCGCATTTTGAATGCCCAGAGTGTTGTCCGCTTCGGTCATTGCATTTTTGTATTGCACAATGATCTCGCCGTCGTTCGTTGGCGTCGGATAATACGTGGGATCGTACAAAATAATCTCAAAGGTTTCTGAACCATTGCTGTAATAATGCGGCACCCGGAACCACTCCACCACAAACCGGTGATTGGTCGCATCATAATAGTAGTAGTCGTCGGCCGGACCCGTATAGCCGGGATTCAGATCATCCCAGAGCCCAAACACCGCCTTCGCCGGCGCCGACGTGCTCGGCAAACCAGAGTTCGTGTACGCAGTCGATGTCTCCGAACCCAACGCCACCCAACCATTCGAACAAATCGACGCCTGCGTATACGCCACCCCGTAATACCGGAACGTAAACGGAATCGTCACCGTCGTCGTCACATCATCCCCATGATTAAGCGACGTCCCCGGATGCAACGTCTGCGTCGTGTCAATCGCATACCAGGCATACACCGGCGCCTGCTGGTACGGACCACGCGACCAGTACGTGTAATAATAACCCGTATCCGTCGGCATCAATTTGCCGACGGTAATCGTGAAGGTGAAGGTATCCACGAATGCTCCAGCGGTAAAGCGGATATTCAGCGGGATCGGCGTACCGATGGGTGT
>CBFGIH010000253.1:0-2392 GCA_965648775.1 Caldifarciminota bacterium
TTAACAGGCAGATGATTTCTCCTTCGCGCAGATTATGGCCGCGGGCCGTGTTCCAGGCCAGATTATGGTTGAGAATGCTCCGTTCATACTCGAAGGTATGGGTGTACAGCTCGCCGAGGTGAGAATACAGGAGCGCGGACAGGGCGGGACGCTCCCGGCTTTGTTCCAGGGCGCTGAGCAGGGTTTCTTCCGCTTCGGTCAGCCGATTTAACAACAGCAGAGCGAGCCCGCATCGTTCGCCGAACAGCGGTGCGCGTTCAGGATCGGTGCCGCGCCGGCAGAGTTCCAGGCCACGCCGGCTGGCGCGCTCCATTTTCGCGATATCGCCCGTGACTTCAAAGACATCGGCCTGGTTGAGCAGCACTTCCCGATAGACATCATCGGTGACAAATTGGCCGGCCTGTGCCTGGATTTTAAGCACAGTGTCGTAAAAGGAAAGGGCCTGATCAAATGCGTAAAGATTCTTCGCCTTGTTGCCGGCCAAAAGGTAAAAATCTGCGGCTTTTTTGAGATTTTCGCAGGTCAGGTAATGGTAGCCGATGTCCTCGTAATAACTGGCGAGCTGGTCTTGATAGATATCTTCATAGAGAAAAGCTGTTTGCTGGTGAATTTCTTTCCGTTTCTTCAAGGGCAGGACCGTGTAGGCTGCGTCCTTGAGCAGATTATGCCGGAATCCGTACTGGGGATCAGGCCCGTCGTTGGTAATGACAAAATAACCCTCGTGTACCAGATACTGCAGTTGTTCGTCCAGACGGGGATGTTTGAGCAGGCCATTGATAATTCGGCGGTTAAAACTGTAGCCGATCACCGAAGCATAATCAACCACCAGTCGGTAATCAAGGGGCAAAGAATCAAGGGTGGACATGATCAGGCTGTACAGATCGTTGAGAAAAGGTAATTTGGGCTCTTTTTCCAGAGTCCAGCGGCCGTCGATTTCCTTGATGATCTGGCTGCGTTGGGTATTTCGGATAGTTTCAATAGTAAACAGGGGATTGCCGCCGGCGACCCGGAATATGTAATCGATTACCCGTTCCTCCGAATCTTGTAAAATATGGAGCACGAGCCGACCGATATCCGAGACCGAGAGGGGCGCAAGTTTTATTTCTTCAATGGCGAGATTGATGTTGGCGAGATACTCCGGCGAAACATTGATCATAAGCAGCATGACCGGATCGGATTTGAGTTCGGAGATCAGGTATGAGGTTAAATCCCGGCTCATGCGGTCGGCACGGTTGAATTCTTCAAAAATCAAAATCAGTGGCTTATGGCGCGCCGCGGTGCGGATGACGGTTTTGCAGGCGGTGAAGATTTCTTCGTTCACCGATTTTAACTCATCGCTATGCAGACGGCGCAGGTTTGCCGTCAGGAGATGACGCAGGCCTTCGGTTTCGTTGCCAGACAAACTGTTTTGCCGGGTATATTCATCAATGCGGGCTCTGATTTTATCAACGCTGTCAAAATCGGACAAGCCGAGGTATTTCTGCAGCAATAGTTTGTAGGGGAAAAAAGGAATCTGAATTTCACTGGAGCAGTGGGTCTCGATCCATTGAAAAGCAGGGTCACCGGACAAACGATCCTCAAATTCCTCCTTGAGCCGGCTTTTACCGATACCCATCTGGCCGCTGATGATGCTGAAAACCAGCCCCTGGCTTCTAACCCGGCAGGCCATCGCCAGCAACCGCTGGACTTCCTCTTCCCGGCCAAAGATGGGAAATCTTGGCAGAGGCGCTTCTTTCCTTTCGCGCCGTTCCTGGATCAAGTAAATGTTGATGCGGGCGGCCTTACCCTTGACGCTTCTTTCGCCCAGGTGGCGGAACTGGATGAAATCCTCGATTTGTTCCTTCGTGCTTTCGCTAATCAGGATTTCCCCGGCCGGACAGAGATCAGTAATCCTGGAAGCGGTATTGATGGTATCGCCGATAACGGTTAAAAAAGAATATTTCTCCAGGAGATAACCAAAAAAAGCTCGACCGGTATTGATGCCGATCGCCAGGTCGATATTTTCCAGAAGGGCGTTACCTTTTTTCACCTCCCGCCACCATTGACGGATCGCCAGCACGCAGTCGATCGTGCGGCGGTTGTCATCCGGATGAGCCCGGGGAGCGCCGAAGATGGCCAGGATGCGGCTATCGGGAACGATGGTCTGGACGGTTCCATCAAAATCACGAATGATTTTTTCGATGTCGTTGATATAGCCGCGGATCGTCATCATTACCTGGTGGTAAGCCGGGGTCGCGAGCAAAGCATCCAGACCGACAAAATTAATAAAAAAAACGGACAGCAACCTGATTTCTCCGCCCAACAATTTAAGCCGGTCCGCGATGGCTGAAGGTTGACTTTCATGGGACAGCGTGGCGCCGCAATTAACACAAAAAGCAGCATCGGCAAGGGT
>CBFGIH010000254.1:0-339 GCA_965648775.1 Caldifarciminota bacterium
ATGCTGGACATCTTCCAACTCATCGAGGGCTTCGAACAATTTGAGCACTTTTTCCGCATCTTTTTCCGGAATCGGCACGGTATTCTGGGGGACCTTGGATAGTTCGCTGGCGAGGATATCAATTTTATTGTTTTTCAGCAGATCCTTGATCTTATTGTAATTTTCTGGCGGGGTGATGATTTGATACTGATCGCCTTCATTCTTGACATCAATGGCACCGCCCTCCAGGGCGAGGCCGATGACAGTGTCCTCATCAAATTTTTTCGCATCCACCGAAATCAATCCCCTCATCGTGAACTGCCAGGCGACCGATCCCTGACCGCCGAGACTGCCGTTATG
>CBFGIH010000254.1:349-2378 GCA_965648775.1 Caldifarciminota bacterium
AGGATGTGTTTTATTTCCGAGGTCGTGCGGTTGCGGTTGTCCGTGACAGCTTCGATCAAAATCGCGACGCCATTGGGACCATAGCATTCATAAGTGACCTCTTCCAGGGTACCGCCTTCCAGCTGACCCGTGCCCCGTTTGATCGCGCGATCAATATTATCATTGGGCATGTTTTCCGCTTTGGCTGTTTCAATCGCCGTGCGCAAACGCGGATTCATGTTCGGATCACCGCCCTGTTTCGCGGCGATTTGAATTTCCCGGATCAATTTCGTGAAAAGATTGCCGCGCGCAGCATCGGCACCCATCTTTTTTCGCTTGATTTTTGCCCACTTGGAATGGCCGGACATAAACCTCCTTTGCTAAAACACTGCCCTGATTTTTTATTGTAATCAAATTTACCGGCAAGTCAAGGGTTGACAGGGCTGAACCAGGAAGGTATATTTTGCCGTTCGACATGAAACCCATGGCAAAGTGGACCTGGATAGTCGCGATCGCAGCATCAGCCGCGATCATGGGCCAGACGATTCTGATCCGGGAAGGATTGGTGCTTTTTTCTGGCAATGAACTGGTCATGGGCTTCCTGCTATGGTTATGGCTGGCCGGAGCTGGACTGGGAAGTTATTGCTGGACCCGCTACAACCTCCGGGCCGACCCGGTCGCCGTTTTTGAGCGACTTTTGTTACTGCTGGCCGCGAGCCTGTGCCTTTCGGTGCTTTTTTTCCGGTTAGCTGCCGGGTGGTTCGGTCTTACCCGCGGCGAGGTGGCGCCGCTGGGACGAATTGTGTTCATGGCCCTGGTTGGCATCGTGCCAACCAGCGTGCTTTTCGGTGTGGCTTTCCCGGCGGCAGCCCGTTTATTGCCTCCTTCCCGGGTTTATATGTTTGAGGCCGCTGGCGCCGCAGCCGGCGGCCTCTTGTTTTCTTTCCTCCTGGCGCCCCGGGCGTCAGCTGTGTCGGCGCTGGCAGTCGCTGCCAGCCTGCTGCTTGCCGCCCGGGCTTTGATTAAACCGTCATTTTTTCGCGGTCTGGTCGGTTTTCTACCCCTGACCGCGCTTGTTTTTTCCCAACCGGTCGAACTGGCCCTGCGCCAGCAGCAATGGGGACGTCATAACCTCCGGGCGGTTCTGGAAACCCGTTACGGAGTTTATGGTCTTTTTCAAAGCGGCGAACAATGGAATTTTTACGATAACGGCCGTTACAATTTTTCATATCCGGATCGGGCCACGGCCGAAGATGCGGTGCACTACCCGTTGCTGCTGCATCCTCAGCCCGGCCGGGTGCTGCTGGTTGGCGGGACCCTGGCTGGAACCGGACCCGAGATCCGACGTCATCCCACGGTTAAAATGCTGGTCGGCGCCGAACTCGATCCCGTCTTTTACCGATGGGCGCGTTCCCGTTTTGGCCTGCCCGCCGGTACAGCGCCGTTTGATTCTATGGTTTTCGGTGATAGCCGGTTTCACCTCCGCCGCCGGCGTTCAGCGTATGATGTCATCATTGTTAATCTGCCCGACCCGGTCAATGGTCAGCTGAATCGCTTTTACACGCAGGATTTTTTTCTTGAGGCCCGCCGGGCGCTTGCTCCGGGAGGTATCCTTTCGGTGCGAATATCGGCGCCACCCGATATCATTAGTCCGGCGGTCGCCGCCTATGTCCAGACCGTCCAATCGGCCCTGCGCACGGCCTTTGGCAATGCCCTGGTCTTGCCGGCATCGCGGATCGTTCTGGCCGCTTGCCGCGCGGACACGGTTTTTAACCGTGATTCCCTTTCCGCGGTTCTGGCCCGGCGGCTGGCGCAGCGGCAACTTGACACACGTTATGTCACGTCGTCGTTGATCAATCATGGCCTGACACCGGAAAAACTCCTTTACCTGGAAACCGTACTGCGCCAGACCCCTGGCCGGAAAAACGAAGATCTGAAACCAGCCTGCTATTTTTACGCGTTGACGGTCTGGAGCGGAATCAACGCCGATTGGCTGCGGAAGATCTTCATCGCCGCCAGCCGGTTGCCCGTGGTGGCCCTTTTTTCGCCC
>CBFGIH010000255.1:0-1697 GCA_965648775.1 Caldifarciminota bacterium
ATTTTATCATGGATGACCTGCCACCAAAATATGATCCCCGAGGTCTTGAAGAAAAATGGAACCAATACTGGGAAAATAAAAAATTATTCATCGCGGACCCGGCATCGCCCAAACCCTGCTACACCATAACGATACCCCCGCCCAATGTCACCGGCCGGTTAACCCTGGGACACGTATTAAACAACACGATTCAGGATATTTTAATTCGTTATAAGAAAATGAGTGGTTTTGAAACTCTGTGGCTACCGGGCATGGATCATGCCGGCATCGCCACTCAGGTCGTGGTTGAGGAACGACTGCTGAGCCAGGGAATTAAAAGAATGGATCTGGGCCGAGATCGTTTTATCCAGGAAGTATGGAAATGGAAAGAGGAATACTCAAATGTCATCCGTCGCCAGTTGAAACAGATGGGCTGCGCGTTGGATTGGAGCCGAGAACGTTTCACCCTTGATGAAAATTATGTCCGGGCCGTAATGAAAGTGTTTGTTGAACTGCACCGCAAGGGATTGATTTATCGGGGATTGAAAATAATCAATTGGTGTCCCCGCTGTCTGACGACCTTGTCTAACGAGCAGGTGGAAACCGAGAACAAACCGGATCATCTTTACTACCTTCGTTATCCGCTCAAAGATTCAAATGAACATTTAACCATCGCCACCACCCGGCCCGAAACGATGTTGGGCGATACCGCCGTCGGCATCAACCCTCGCGATACCCGCTATCAAAAATACGCAGGGAAAACCGTGATTTTGCCCTTGATGAACCGCGAAATTCCGATCATCCGCGATGAATATGTTGATATTGAATTTGGAACCGGCTGCTTGAAAATTACGCCCGCCCATGATCCTTTTGATTTTGAATTAGCAAAAAAGCATAATCTAAAAATCATCAATATCATGAATCCGGACGGCACCATCAACGAAAACGGCGGGTCTTTCCAGGGTCTGGATCGCTTTGCGGCTCGAAAGGCGGTGCTTGATGCTCTCCGGCAAACCGGGCAGCTGGAAAAAACAGATAATTATCAGGTGCCACTTTCGACCTGCGAACGATGCCACACCGCGATTGAACCAAGACTTTCCCGCCAGTGGTTTGTCCGCATGAAACCGCTCGCCGAGCCCGCGCTGACCGCCGTCCGCGACGGTCGGATAAAAATACATCCGTCCCGTTGGATTAACCTGTACAATCACTGGCTCGAAAATGTCCAGGATTGGCCCATTTCCCGTCAGTTATGGTGGGGTCACCGTTTGCCCATATACTATTGTAAAAAATGCTTTGATCCAGAATCAGACACCAGCCGCGGCATCATCGTCGCGACGGACAAGCCGGATCATTGCCCGGACTGCCAAGGCCATGATCTCCAGCAGGACGAGGATGTCCTCGATACCTGGTTTTCTTCCTGGCTCTGGCCCTTTGCCACTTTGGGCTGGCCCGACCGGACAACTGATCTGGAACATTTCTATCCAACCCAGACCCTGGCGACTGGCTGGGATATCATTTACCTCTGGGTGGCTCGGATGATTATGGCGGGGCTGGAATTCACCGGGACCGTGCCTTTCCGGGATGTTGTCTTTCACACCATGATCCGGGACGAAAAAGGCCGAAAAATGTCAAAAAGCCTGGGCAATTCTCCTGATCCGCTCGACCTGATTGAACGCTACGGCGCTGATTCCGTCCGTTTTGGCATTTTGCTCATCACT
>CBFGIH010000255.1:1707-2372 GCA_965648775.1 Caldifarciminota bacterium
CGCGGCTGCCAACCAGCCGCCGGCCAACCCCGGCCCCTTTGATCAGTGGCTGCTCAATGAATTCAATCTGCTCCTGGAACAGGTTGAAGATCATTATCAGCATTTCGAACTGAATGCCATCGCCAAAAAAATGTATAATTTTGTCTGGCATGTTTTCTGCGACTGGTACCTGGAGTTGATCAAGATCGAGCCGACCACCGCCGACAATGCCGCCCTTTTCCTATTGCGTCAACTGCTCATTTTGCTCCATCCTTTTATGCCGTTCATCACCGAGGAAATCTATCAGCGGCTGCCCGAACCTCGGGAAAGCATACTGCTTGAATCGCATCCCCAACGCATTGCTGTATCCGCAACGCCCGAACCCGTGACCGCAATAATTCGGCTTATTGAAGGAATCCGCAATCTACGCGGCTTGTTTAACATAAAAAGCCGCGCGCTGGTTGATCTCACGATTGACACCGATCCCGAATGTGAAAATTTCTTCCGTGCCCATGAATCCGTCCTTCGTAAACTCGGCGGCGTCTCAGTGGTCAATTTTGGTCCGGCGCCGGCGGGACCTGCCGGCACGATTATCGTCTCCCGAATTCACGCCTTTATCAACCTGCCGGATATTGATATCAGCAAAGAAAAGACGAGGCTGAACGAAGAAATCAGCAAATTGACTG
>CBFGIH010000256.1:0-1716 GCA_965648775.1 Caldifarciminota bacterium
CCTGGCTCAAGCCATCAAGGCGAAATTCCAGCGCATCCAGTTCACGCCGGATCTTTTACCCGCGGACATCGTCGGTACCATGATTTACAATCAGCGCACCGGCGAGTTCACGGTTAGCCGGGGTCCCATTTTCGCCAATCTCATCCTGGCCGATGAAATCAACCGCACCCCGCCCAAGGTGCAAAGCGCCCTGCTTGAAGCCATGCAGGAAAGACAGGTGACGATCGGCGAACAGACATTCAAACTGGAAGATCCATTTCTGGTGCTGGCCACTCAGAATCCAATTGAACAGGAAGGAACCTACCCCCTGCCCGAAGCCCAGGTTGACCGGTTTCTGCTTAAGGTTAAAATTACTTATCCGTCAAAAGAAGAAGAACGGGAAATTGTCGAACGCATCGCCCTGCAGGGCGAACCCGAAATCAAAGCCGTGGTCAATCCCCGGGCCATCATTGCCAGCCGGGAGCTCTGCAAGAAAATTTACATCGATAAAAAAATCAAGGACTATATTCTGGATCTGATTTTTGCCACCCGGGAACCGGAAAAATACGGATTGAATGAACTTAAAGGATTGATTCGTTTCGGCGCCTCGCCGCGGGCCTCGATTTACTTAACGACCACGGCCCGCGCTCTCGCCTTTCTCAAGCGGCGCGGATTCGTAATTCCGGAAGATATTAAAGAACTTGCTCCGGACATTCTACGGCACCGGATCATCCTCACCTATGAAGCCGAGGCTGAGGAGCTGACCACCGACGACGTCATCCAAAAAATTCTTGCCGGCGTGGAAGTCCCTTAAAAATGATGCGGGAGAGGATGCCGAACTGATGACTGCGGTATAAAACGGCCATGATACCCCCGGAGTTCATCCGCAAGATCCGCGAAATCGAAATCCGGACCAAGAAGATCGTCAACACGACATTTGCCGGCGAGTACAAATCTTCTTTCAAGGGCACGGGCATTGAATTCATCGATGTCCGGGAATATCTGCCCGGCGATGATATCCGGGCTATTGACTGGAAAGTCACCGCGCGCATGGGACGTCCGTTTGTCAAAAAATTTGTCGAAGAACGGGAACTGACCGTAATCCTCTGTGTGGACGCGTCTGGTTCCGGCCATTTTGGCACCCGGAAACAATTCAAGATCGAACAGGCAGCGCGCGTGGCAGCAACCCTGGCTTTTTCCGCGGTGCGCAACAACGATAAGGTGGGATTGCTCTTTTTCACGGACCGGGTGGAAAAATACATCCCTGCCCGCAAGGGACGGTTCCATGTTTTGCGCCTCATTCGCGACATTCTCTATTTTCAGCCCCGGCATCCAGGAACCCGGCCAGACACCGCCCTTGAATTTCTCATGCATCTGCTCAAACACCGGGCAATCATCTTTTTCATAAGCGATTTTCTCGGACCGGGCTTTGAACCGGATACCCTGCGCGTTCCCCTGGGAGTTGCCGCGCGGCGCCATGATGTGGTGGCGATTGCCATTTCTGACCCGGCCGAACAGACCCTGCCGGCTGCTGGCCTCGTTGATCTGGAAGACCTCGAGACCGGTGCGATCATGACCATCAACACCAGCGATCCGCGATTGCGGAAGAACTTCGCTGATTACTGCCAAGCGCAGACCGCCCAACGCGAGCACCTGCTCAAAGCCCTCGGCATCGACCGCATTCAATTACAGACCAATGAAGACTGCACTGTTAAACTCCATAAATTTTTTCAAGAC
>CBFGIH010000256.1:1726-2371 GCA_965648775.1 Caldifarciminota bacterium
GTTCTTTTGCTTTTTAACCAGACCACCATGAATGCCCGGCTGCGGGCTGAATACGCTGGCCGCGACCTGACGGTCGGCGATCCGTTTGAAATCACGGTTGAGATCTCCGGTCCGCAGGCTTATCAATTCTCGGAGCCAGTCCCGGATTCGCTTCCCTTTTTTGCGATCCTGGATAAAACCAACAAAATTGTTCAGCAAAAAGGATTTAAGATCAGCACTTACCGCATCAAACTCTGCGCATTGACCGCGGGCGATCTCACCCTTCCCCCTTTTCGCAGCGTGGTGCAGGCAACCGGCGCTCCACCCGAAACCCTGCAAAGCGCAGCCGTGCCGGTCAAGATCCTCAGTGTTCTGCCCTCGGACATGAAGGATATCAATGATGTGAAAAGAATGATCGATTTTCCCAATCTCGTACCGGCTATCATCCTAACAGTTTTAATCGCGCTGACCGGAGCCGCCTATTTGGGTTTTCACCTGTATCGCCGGTGGAAAAAACACGCTGTACCGACCGCGCCCCGGCTTGCACCCTGGGAAGAAGCGCTGACGAGCATCGAAGCGCTTAACCGCCAGGATTTGATCCGCCGCGGACTGATCAAACAATATTATTATTCATTGTCGGAAATCTTGAAACATTACCTTGAGCGG
>CBFGIH010000257.1:0-2341 GCA_965648775.1 Caldifarciminota bacterium
GAAAAACCCGCCTCCATCGATGTCATCTGCGATCAAATTGGTTCTTTCACTTATCTGCCCGACCTCTGCGAGGCGATTTTCACTCTCATCCGCACCGAGAACTTCGGCGTTTTCCACCTGACCAACCAAGGGGGCGGCTCCTGGCTTGATTTCAGCCTGGCCGCAAAAGATCTGATGAAGTTCAAAACCGAATTGCGCGCCGTGAAAACTGAAGAGTTAAATCTGCCTGCGGCCCGTCCCGCCTTTTGCCTTCTGCGTTCACGCCATTACGAATTTTTCTTCGAGAAATCGATGAGGCCGTGGAAATCAGCTCTGGCCGATTTCGTCAAAGAACTGCGCAGCGGAGAACCGAAGTAACTCCGGAAGAAATCCTTTTCATTACCTGGTAGTTTCAATGCAGTCGTTTAATCCAGATGACCTATAATATCTACGAAAGGTTAATTTCTATTAATGGTTTCTAACAGGGTTGACATAACCCCAATCCTCATTATAATTTTACCGCGAAAATGAAAGGGCTCATTCTGGCTGGCGGTTTTGGGACCCGGCTTCGTCCTTTGACCTACACGGGCGCCAAGCAACTTATTCCCATTGCCAACAAACCAATCATTTTTTACGGCATTGAAGCCCTGGCCTGTGCCGGGATCAAAGAACTGGGCATCGTGGTTGGTGAAACCGCGCCCGAGGTGATGAAGGTCGTCGGCGACGGCTCCAGCTTCGGCCTCCGCATAACCTACCTGCCGCAGGAAGCGCCACTCGGCCTGGCCCATGCGATAAAAATATCCAGGAATTTCCTGGGCGATGAACCGTTTATCATGTATTTAGGGGACAATCTGCTTAAAGAGGGATTGTCCGCTTTGATGCAAAAATTTCAGGAACTCAAGCCCGGAGCATTGATTCTGTTGACCGAAGTCTCCAACCCGCAGGAATTCGGTGTCTGTGTGGTTGACCAACATGGTCGGGTGAAAAAACTGATTGAAAAGCCGAAAGAACCGCCTTCCAACCTGGCCCTGGTCGGAGTTTACATTTTTGATTCCCGCATCTTTACCGCCATTGATCATATTCGGCCTTCCTGGCGCAATGAACTCGAGATCACGGATGCCATTCAGTGGCTGCTGGACAATCAAATCGCGGTTGAGTCCTGTAAAGTCAGCGGCTGGTGGAAAGACACGGGTAAACCGGATGACATTATTGAAGCCAATTTATTGGTTTTAGAGGACATCGCCCCGCTAAACAACGGTACCATGATTGACACCTCGCTGCACGGCCGAGTAAGGATTGAAGCGGGCGCGGTCATAGAAAAAAGCGTGATCCGGGGACCGGTTGTAATCGGCCGCGACGCCCGGATCCGCCACGCGTTCATCGGGCCGTTTTCTTCCATCGGCGACCGTGTGGTCATTGAAAACGCTGAAATCGAGTGCAGTCTGGTCATGGAAGGCGCCCGGATCACGAATTTGGAAAAGCGCATCGACCGTTCCATCATCGGCAAGAATGTCATCATCAACCAGACCGATCACTCACCGCGGACGAACAAGTTTATCATCGGCGATCAAAGTTACCTGGAAATAATAAAATAACCATTCGGAATGTAATGACAAACCAAAATTGGATTAAGGAGGAAAGCCCATGCCCAAGAAAATGATCGATGGCGTGACCGTGCGTGGACTGAAGATGATACCAGACGAAAGAGGCCGGCTCATGGAAATTCTGCGGGCGGACCATCCGGAATTCAGTCAGTTCGGCCAGGTTTATCTGACCACTGCTTATCCGGGCGTGGTCAAGGCCTGGCATTACCACAAACTCCAGGACGACAACATGACCGTAGTCCGGGGCATGGCCAAGATCGTGCTCTTTGACGACCGGGAAGGCAGTCCAACCCGCGGCACGATCAACGAATTTTTTGTCGGTGATCATAACCATGTGCTGGTTCATATCCCGCGGCAGATCTGGCACGGCTTCAAGTGCATCAGCGAAAATGAATGCCTGGTCATCAATGTCGTGACCGAATGTTACCGCTATGACCAGCCGGACGAGTACCGACGACCGCCGCACGGTGAACTGCCTTATGATTGGAACCGCAGCGATGGGTAGGATGGCAAAATGAAAATCCTGGTCACCGGCGGTTGTGGTTTCATCGGCTCCAATTTTATTCGCTATCTTAACAGCCGGTATCCCCATTACCGGATTTTAAATGTTGATAAATTGACCTATGCGGGAAATCTGGAAAACCTCAAAGGGCTGGAAAAGAAAAAACATTACCAGTTCTGCCGCGGCGACATTTCCAACGCGACGATGATGCGCCGGTTATTTGACCGGTTCCAACCGGATGCGGTCATCAATTTTG
>CBFGIH010000258.1:0-2338 GCA_965648775.1 Caldifarciminota bacterium
CCTTTTTGTTCGCCGGCGTGCCGTCGGTCATCGCTTCGCTCTGGAAGGTGAGCGATGCGTCCACGGTTCTGCTCATGACCGAATTTTACCGCCACTTGCCCTTTTCGGGCAAGGCGGCCGCGCTCAACGCGGCCCAGCGGGTCTTGCGCGCCAATGAATATTACCGTGCACCATTTTACTGGGCAGCTTTCGTAATCATCGGAGATGGAGATTAATGGCTTTGAACCAACACCACAAGGAGGTACAATGAAAGCCATGAAACTGACGTTCAGCATCATGCTGGCCGCCCTGCTGCTGGCACCTTCGTTCCTGGGAGCGCAGGCGGAAAAGACCGCGCCCGTGAAGAAGGAAGTGAACAAGCTGAAGTACGAAAATATCCAGGATCAGATTGACCCGGCGTTTGGATTCCTGGCTGACATCGGTGGCATGATTGACAATGCCCGCGTGGCCAAAGACGGCAACAGCCTTCTGGCGGCAACCATGCTGCTTGCTTACGCGGAACGAATCAGCGGCAAGAAGGCAACCGCGGTCAAG
This sequence comes from Caldifarciminota bacterium, assembly GCA_965648775.1. Classification (GTDB taxonomy): domain Bacteria; phylum Hydrothermota; class Tepidihabitantia; order SM23-42; family JAOAFX01; genus CBFGIH01. Next base: position 535 of record CBFGIH010000258.1, read on the forward strand.
GCTGAAGATCTTTTGAATGAAGTGGGCGAACTGGCCAAGGAACAGAAAAACGCCAAACTGGCTCAGACCGTCGCTGATTACTGGCGCGATGCGGTGCTGGGCATGAATAACAAAGTTAAAGCTGATGAGTACGCCAAATTGGCCAAGGATTTCACGGCCCAGGCCAGCACCACTCGCGGTTACGGCTGGGTCCGCGTGAACAATGAATCTTCCTTGTTCGTCGACATCTACATCGACGGGTATTACAAGGGCCGGCTCTACAGCGGCTACTATGCTTATTACAAGATCTGGGAAGGCAGCACCAAACTGTACGCGGAAGCGCCCTACACTGAGCCGGATAATTACTTCTGGGGTCCCCGCTACATTGACCTGGATGAGGATGAGACATACACCTGGACCTTGACGGATTAAATGATTACGCCGGGGCGCTCAGTTTTCCGCTGAGCGCCCCGGATGGGGTGAACATGAAACCGATAAACTTTTTGACCTGGTTGATTTTCCTCGGACTTTTACCTGCGCAGGACGTGGGCCGGAGTCCCGCCTTCATCGTTGCGCTCAGCGATGCCGCCGTGCAGGAAATTGAACAAGAAAACCAGGTGCTGGATGATCCCCTGCTGCTGGACCGGCTGCTGCCGGTCGTCCGCCAGGTCATGCGCGCTTCTGATCTCCGGCAGGTTTTTCCCGTTCGGATCCTGATGACGGAGGAGGTGAACGCTTTCGCGCTGCCAGCCGGCCCCATCTACGTCACAATGGGGATGATCAATACCCTGGATTCGCTGAACACTCCCGAAAGCCGTTCGATGATTGCCGGCATCATCGGTCATGAAATCGCCCATGTTTATCTCCGCCATTACGTGGCCTGGGCGCGCCTGCAGCAGTTTGTCAAAAACACCCCCCAGGTCGTACCCTCGGATGTGGCAACCATCCTGGATTACGGCTATAAACGGGAACAGGAGTTTGAAGCCGATGAAATGGGCGTACTTTATGCCCTGCGCGCCGGTTACAGCTTTGAAGCGATCGTATCCTTTTACAAGCGTATCCGTCAGTTGTACGGCGAGATTCCGCCCGGCGATGAAAAGTACAAGGATCATCCCCGCATCACCGAACGAATTGCCCGGCTGTATGAACTGCGGGCGCAGATCGAACGGGATTTTGATCAGTTCAATTATGGTGCGGTCGCACTGGCCGAAGGTCGTTATCCGGACGCCATCTCCGCGTTCAAAATTTTCACCAGCAGTTTCGCCAACAGCGCCAGCGGCTGGACCAATCTCGGCAGCGCATATTTGTTTCAGGCCCTGGCGCAGCTGCCGTCTCTGTCGGTTCGTTTCATGGTGACCTTTTATTCCGCACCGGCTGAGACGCTCCGGGGCACGCCCGAAGAGCTCGAACTGGCCGAGGACGCCTTCCGGCGCGCGGCGGAATTGGACACAGTCAACAATATCGTCTATTATGGCAATGCCGGTATCATTGCTGGCCTGTCTGGCGATTTTGATCGGGGCATCGCCCTGGAAAAGAAAGCCCTCAATTTGGGCACAGCCCAGCATTATTTTTACAACAACCTGGGTAACCTTTATTTTTTACAGGGCAAGCATGAGCCGGCCGCCGAGGCTTATCAAAAAGCCATTCAACTGTGCGGCGAATGGCTTTTACCCCGTTACAATCTGGCCACGCTATACGAAAGAGCCGGCGAAAAGGATTTGGCCATCGTACAGTGGAAAGAACTGCTTGAATCGCCGGGTTTCCGCCGCGAAGCAGTTCAGAAACTCAGTCAGCTCGATCCCCGTTTCAAGCCGGCGGCCGGCGT
>CBFGIH010000259.1:0-2311 GCA_965648775.1 Caldifarciminota bacterium
TTATTGCTCGTGCGCGGGATCAGGCAGATGGTAATTCCTCCGGCCTGCGTGAGCAGGCTGCGCGCTTGCCGGTTAAGCGGTACCAGGTGAGGAATTTTGACGCGGTATTCGCCGTTGATCTGTTTAAAGACGAGCTCCGAATCCATTTTCACGGCCGCGGTTTTCGCGCCCTGCTCAATCAACCATTTTAAAGCCGCGATGACCGCTTCGTACTCCGCCACGTTATTGGTGGTTGTGCCTATGCTCCGACTGATTTCGACCACGGGCGCCGTCGGGTTGTCGTCAGCAAAAATCGCGATGCCAATGCCGGCCGGGCCTGGATTGCCCCGGGAAGAACCATCAACAAATGCTGTGTAAAAGGGCATCAGGGACCAACGCCGTGGTCAGCGGCTGGCAACAAAGAGTAAAATGCGGCCGCAGCTGTCGCACAGAAGAATTTTATGCCGCTGCTGCAGTTCGTTAAGAACCTGGTGGGTGATCTGGGCATAACAACCGGTACAGGTGTTATCTTTAACCAGGGATATGGCATTCCCGCGGGCGCGATAAACCCGCTGATAAATAGCGCGTACCTCCGGCGTCAATTTCATAATCTCGTCTTCGTACCGTCGGCGGTTTAAGCTAGTCTCCTCCTCGCACCGATTTTTTTCCCGGGTCAGGTTTTCGATCTCGGCTTTTTTGGCGGCGGTGGAGGATTGGACTTCCTGGCTGATCTGCGCCAGGTTGTTTTTCAATTGTTCCTCCTCTTCCAGAAGCGCGATCATCTCTTCCTCGATCGTCTGATTTTGGCCGTGGAGAAACTCAATTTCCTTCTGCAAGGCGCGGTATTCCTCGTTGGTTTTCACGGTCAGGGTCTGGGTATGCAGTTTTTTGGCCTTTTCTTCATTGGCCTGGATATCGCCTTCACGCATCTTGTAGGTGGTTTTAATTTCCTGGAGACGCTCTTGCCGGCGCGTCAGGTCGGCGTTTAATTTATCAATTTCCGCTTCCAGCCGGCCGATCCGCCGCGGAAGTTCGCTGAGCAGCTTTTCGCTCTCTTTGATCTGGGTATCGAGATGATGGACCCTTAACAGGATGTCCAGGATCTCTTCCATGATGATCCCGCCCTTGAGGCGGTCACGAATAAAACAACCGACTGAATGGGCGGTACCCGACTTGAACGGGTGACCTCCTGCATGTCAAGCAGACGCTCTAACCAAAGCTGAGCTAACCGCCCGCGCGAAAACATGGGTTATTGTAGCGAAAAAAAACAATAAGTCAAGAAAAACTTTCTGTTGTCTACTTTTCTAAGTGATTACCACCGATATGCGGTATAGACCTGCTTTGGCGCTTAATTAATCAGCAAGCAAATGATCGATGTTTTTAATAATTATTTTCAGCTTACGTCTCGGTCATGGTCTGATACCGGTATAATTTCCAGTACAGACCTTTTTTCTTGATGAGACTGGCGTGCCGTCCCGCTTCCACGATCCGTCCCTGATCCAGAACATATATCCAGTCGCAGGCGGAGAGAATTGAAAGGCGGTGCGAGATGATGACCAGGGTGACCGCCGGGTCTGTGGTCAGGCGGGTGATCAGCTCTTTTTCCGTCTGCGCGTCCAGGTTGGAGGTGGCATCGTCAAAGATCAGAATCCGCGGTCGGCCCAGCAGTGCGCGGGCGATCGCGATGCGCTGTTTTTCGCCCCCGGACAGTTTCAGGCCGCGCTCGCCGATCAACTGTTCCAGCTGAGCGGGCCACTGCTTAATCAAGCCGTCGATCTGACTCAGATTAATCACCTGTTCCAGCTCGTCCGGGCCGTGATCGCGGCCGAAAAGAATGTTTTCCTTGATATTGGCCGAAAAAAGAGAAGGGTCCTGAGGAACGTAACCGAAGCGACGCCGATAATCGTCGAGCTTGATTTGCCGGATATCCATGTTGCCCAGGAAGATCTGGCCGGCCGAGGGCTGAGCAATTCTCATCAGTAGTTTCACGAGTGTGGTTTTTCCTGAACCCACCGTGCCCGCCAGGCCGATCTTTTGGCCGGGTTCGATTTTGATTTCGATACCTTTGAGCACATCCGGTCGGTTCTCGGCATAACGAAAACTTACCCGGCGACATTCCAGGGTCGCGGTTGCTGGTCCCGATTCCCGGCCGTCGTCCGACACTTCGGTCGGGAAATTCTTGATCTCTTCGATTCGCTCGACCTGGACCTCAGCCCGCTTTTTGACCACGAAAAAATTACCGATATCAATCATGGGGTCGAGCAAAAGCAGAATATAAGCGTTGAAGGCGACGAACTCGCCGATGGTCAGCCGTCCGTGCAGAATTGCCAGA
>CBFGIH010000260.1:0-1535 GCA_965648775.1 Caldifarciminota bacterium
TCCTATCGGCCGGACGGCGGTGCCAGGTAGCCGACCTTCAGCTGATAAGACCGGGACCGGACGCGCAGACAGGAAATATCGTAATTATCCGGCGACATGACGATGAAAAAACCGAAATTGGAATCAGGATAATCGTTAATGCGCTGAACATGGTCAATGATGTCAATGCTGACGGCAGTATCCGACGCCGCGATTCGTTTCAAGGCGATGAGGGCCGTGGTCTTGGTGTCAAAACCGGTGAAGGGCTTGAGCAGGGTGCGGACGCCGACCTCAATTGAATCGCGGTGCGCATAATAACCATCCACCCGGAAGGTAAGTTCCGCGAACAGAACGCGCTGACCGGATAAATTAGGATCTAAATCAAACTTGACATAATTGCGGTAAGCCAGGCCCGCGCCGATCCAGTTGTCCGTGTAAAACGGCATGGGACCGGTCAGGATATGCAGGTCGTTTTTCACGGGAATGGTCGTGGCCGTGCCATTCTTGACCACCCGGATTTGGGCCGAAGCGCCGGCTTCCCGCGACTTGTAATAAACAAAACCCGAATCGCGGGGAATCAGGATTATCCCCTGAGCGTCGCGGATCGCGACCAGCTGATTGTAATTCATTAAAATCACCGTCGAGTCGCCGGCCGCGCTGACCAGCATCAGGGAATCGAGTTGGTAATCGCCGCCGGGCATGGTCCAGGCGTCGGTGGCGGTTTTTCTCTGCCAGGTAGCCTCGGTTTCGTTAAATTCCGAAGTCAGAAGGTGCACGCTGAACCGGATCGTATCGCGTCGAAATGCCGTATTACGGACAATAATCATCTTGATGCTGTCCGCGCCCTGAACCAGGGAATCCGTGAACTGGAATTTCAGGATGGTGCGCGCTTCATAACCGGCTCCCTTGCCGACAATCAGGTTGGCGGATGAACCCAGGGGTATGTTTTTCGTTTCGGTGGCGGAGGCGTTAAACGGCAATTCGATGGTGTGACCGCGGAAATCGGCGCGGTGAGTGAGTTCGTCTTCGCCCACGGGCAGTTGATTACAGGCGGTGAGCAGCAGCAACAAAAATATAGAAAAATATTTCATCCAGGTTATAGTATCCAGTTTGCGCACAGTGTCAAGATGGCTTAAACGACCGGAGCGGTACCCGGCGGCGGGACAGCCGGCAGCAAAGAATTTTATTGATACCAGACGCTGCGGCTCCTTCATCTTGTTAATAAATCGTACCGGTCGATCTTGCAATTATCGTTAAATCGTTAAAACGCACCGAAGAAATTGAACAATTACCAGAAACCAACCTGGGAAAGCGCCACCGTTTTCTTGACTCCTTTCTTGTCTGGTTTCTTTTCTTCAAACACTTTTTTTATCCACCGGGACCAATCCATGGGCAGTAGTTCTGACGCTCGCAGTCCATACGATTGGATGTAGGGTGCAACATCCGAACGCTTGATTACCGGCAAGCCGCGGTCCAGCAGGTGTAAGACCAGGAGAAAGACAAAACCCAGCACGAAAGCCTTGATCAGCCCCAGGCCGGCGCCCAGCAGGCGGTTA
>CBFGIH010000260.1:1545-2307 GCA_965648775.1 Caldifarciminota bacterium
GGGTGATGATATGGCCGGCCAGAGAAACAATAATCACGGTCAAAATGAAGATGATCAAGAAAGCGAACGCGCGGGGCAGCGGCAGGAAATCAGCCAGGCGCACGGCCAAAAGATAACCCAGCACCAGACTGGCCATGTCAAACAAGCCGCGCACCAGCCCCATGATCATACCGTGTACGATCAGGAGGATAAAAATCACCAGCAGGACCGCGTCCACCCAGGTCATTCTTCAAGCCACCTGATGCCGGGCAACGGGAAATCCTCTTTTCGGACATCACCGACGACAACCAGATAAAATGATTCCGGGTGCAAATATTTGACCGCCGCGGCCTTGATCTGCTCCATGGTCACGCGGTTGATCTCCCCTTCATAACGCTCAAAATAATCAAAGCCGAGATTTTCGATTTGAATCTGGCTGACCATTGATGCCAGTTCCGCGTAGGTATCAAAGGTCAGGGGAAAATGACCCGTGTAGTATTTCCTGGCGCCGGCGAGCTCATCGGCCGTGACATCGTCCTTAATCCGGCTGATTTCGTGAATCAAACTTTTCACCGATTCAAAAGCCATTTCTTTCTTGGTCTGGGCGCGTCCGTAGAAGGCGCCGGCGTTCACCAGGCGGCCAAAATATGAACCGGCGGAATAAGCCAGTCCTTTCTGCTCCCGGATATTATGCGCGATGCGGGAGATGAGACCGGAACCGCCCAGGATGTAATTCATGAGCCGGGCCGCGTTCCAATCCGGCGCACGCAGGTCTGGACCACC
>CBFGIH010000261.1:0-2295 GCA_965648775.1 Caldifarciminota bacterium
ATTTTAGCCTTCATCCCCAATGACACTTTAATTCCCGCCACCCAGTTCAAGGCGCTTTTGCATAAAAATAAAATCCAATCATTGACTGGTATGCGGCTGGACCAGGACACGGCCTGGACTTTTGAAACCGTGCGGCCAGCTTTGATTTCTTCAATTCCTTATCATGGTGCTGATTTTGTTGAAATCAAGTCCCCAATTTATCTATATTTTAACCTGGAGATGACGCCGGCCAAGGTGGAGGATAAGATCAAGATCGTCGCCATTGAGGACGAGCCCTCTTATGTTTTCTGTGCGTCCGTGCCTTCCCAGAGCAATCATCGAGAAAGGGAAATTTCTTTCACGGTACGTCAACTAAATGCCAAGGAAAAAAAGGAACTCTCCCTTGAAGAATGGGAAACCAAACGCACGTTGGTTCTCGAACCCGTCGGACCAATGCCCGCTCAAGCCCTGATTGAAATCAGACTGCTGGCCGGCTTAAAAAGTCGAACCGGCAATCTTGGTCTGGCGCAGGATCATATCCTTTCTTTCAATACCTATAACCGTTTTGCCCTGCTTGATCATTCTTCTCGTTTTCCGGCTGGTTATCCCTTAAGCCTTTGTTTTTCAAATCCCGTTTCTTATTCGGAGTTGATTAAGAATATTTCCTTTACTCCTTCCGTGCCGATTCCCGAGGATATGCTGGATAATGATTATCAGACCACCGGTATCGATCTGTACCTTGATTTCCAACCAAACCGTCGATATCAGGTAACGATTAAAAAAGGCCTCAAAGATCGCTACGGCGCGATTCTGGGCCAGGACATTTCTTTCGCGATCACGGTCGGGGATTACCTCCCCGATGCTCATGTTCCCACCGGCATTATGGTCGTGGAATCACAATCTAACCGGCGGGTGCCGGCCAGCCTGCTCAACGTCGATACTGTCAGCCTGGCCATGGGCATCGTTCCCCTGGAACAGGCCGTGCCCTTTTTGAATCAACCTGGTTTATTCAGTTCCTGTCAATCTTACTCTGATCCTGGTTTCTTCCGCCTCAACCGCTCCTGGCCCGTTCATGCGGGCCGGGATCACCGCAATCAGCGCTGGTGGCAGCCCATTGAGTTGAACGAAGTCCTGGCCGGTCAAACCAGCGGTCTGGTTTTCCTGCAATTTAACCGTCACTACGGTACCTGTCCGTATCTCAAATCATTTTTTGAAATCGGCGATATCGGCGTGACCTGGAAATATTCGCCGGAAAATAATCTGGTCTGGTTAACATCTCTCAGCGGAGCGGCACCAATTGCCAACGCTTTGGTGCAGTTCCGGGATAATGACAATCGGATTCTATATCAGGGCACGACGGATCCGCAGGGGTTTTGCTTGTTCCCGGGTTGGGCCGATTTAAAAATATCCGAGGAATCGCACCCGGCCGAATATGAAAATGAATATGAAATGGAATCCTATGAATATTACCAGGAACCGAAATTCTGGATCACGATCCGCCGGGAAGGTGACCAGGCGGTATATTCCAACCGTTGGGGTTTTGGCATTGATCCCTGGCGTTTTAATGTAGCTTACAATTGGTATATCTCCCCAGAAGAATACGGGGCGTTCATTTTCACCGAAAAAGGCCTTTACCGCAGTGGCGAGTCGGTCCATATCAAGGCGTTGATCCGCAAAAAACGACAGGGCGTGTGGATCATGCCGGATTTAAACCAGGTCCGGATCTTGGTCAAAGATTCCAGGGATGAACTACTGCTGGAAAAACCTCTGACAATTAACCAATACGGCGCCGGTGCACTTGATCTTGATCTTAAACCGGACGCGCCAACCGGCATTTATTCGATTTGCCTATCGTTATCTCCAAAACGATACGAATTTTACCATTCTTTTCGAGTGGAAGCATACCAACCGGCTGAGTTTGAAGTCAAGACATTTGCCCGGGCCGACACTTTCCTGGCGGATGAGCTTTTTCAGGGAAAGGTGCTGGGCAGATACCTTTTCGGCATGGCAATGAGCAAAGCCGAGGCATCATGGAATCTCTATCAGGACTATGCGTATCTTTATTACCCCCAGCATCCAGGATATTCATTCCGGGCAGCCGCAACCGACCAGGATCAGCCCCGGAACTTGCTCGGTTCTGGCCGGGGCCGATTAAACGAAAACGGCGAATTGAATGTACAGGTTAAACTTTCTTCAAAAAACATTTCAAACGCGGCGACCCTGACGCTGGAAGGAACCGTGGTGGCGCCGGGCGAAAGATCAGTGTCCGGCCGTCAGAACTGGTTGGTTTTTCCAGCTAATGTGCTGATGGGCATT
>CBFGIH010000262.1:0-2285 GCA_965648775.1 Caldifarciminota bacterium
ATCGCCGGCCGGATGATTTTTTTTGCTTCTTCGACCCGCGTGGATTCAATTTCAAACAGCAGTTCATCGTGCACGGATAAAATCAGACCCGAGGCAAAACCGGCGCGCATGAGTTCCTGGTCGGCCTGGATCATGGCCAGTTTTATCATGTCCGCAGCCGTACCCTGGATGGGGGTGTTGATGGCAACGCGGCGGGCAGCGTCGCGGATCTGGTTGTTATCCGATTGAAATTCAGGAATGGGCCGGCGGCGGCCAAACATAGTCTGGGAGTAGCCCATGGTTTCGGCCTGCTGGATTATTTTCTCACGCCAGGCGTCCACCCCGCGGTACAGGGCGTAGTACTGCTGGATAAAGGATTGGGCTTCCTCGCGGCCGATGTCCAGGTTCTGCGCCAGTCCGAAATCGCTCATGCCGTAGATCAGTCCGTAGTTGACGACCTTGGCCATCCGGCGCTGCGGTTCTGTGACCTTTGCTTCCGGAATCCCGAAAACGAGCGAGGCCGTGTGCTGGTGGATGTCGCCGCCGCGGGCAAAGGCTTGGCGTAGTATTTCATCACCGCTCAAATGCGCCAGAATGCGCAGTTCAATCTGGGAATAGTCGGCGGAAATCAAGGTAAAACCGGAACGGGCGACAAAGGCCCGGCGGATCGAGCGGCCGAGATCCCGGCGGATCGGTATGTTCTGCAGGTTCGGATTGGATGAGGAAAGGCGCCCCGTGCTGGTACCGGTTTGATTGAAGGTGGTGTGAATCCGGCCGTTATGCGCCAGGCCGATGAGGGGCTCGATATAAGTGGAGGTGATTTTTTTCAGTTCGCGATATCGAAGCAGGGCGGCGGGCAGGGGATGGCAGCGGCTCAATTGCTGAAGAATTTCCATATCCGTGGAATAATGAGTTTTCCGGCGTTTGCCCGGTGAGAGTTGCAATTCCTCAAAGAGCACCTGGGCCAGTTGCTTGGGCGAATTCAAATTAAACTGCCGACCGGCCAGTTCGTAGATCTGTTTTTCAATCCCGGTCAGGGTTTGCTCCATCTGGTTTCCCAGTTTTTGCAAGTAAGGCACATCAAGGCCGATGCCCCGCTCTTCCATGCGGGCCAGCACGAAAAGCAGGGGCTCTTCGATTCTATGGTATAAAGCCAGTTCGTCCAGATCCCTGAGCCGCTGGGTGAGCACGAAAAAGAGATCATAAGCGGTCCGGGCGTTGGAGGCCGGGCTGGTGGCAACGAAGCGGTTCAGATGCTGGAGGGCGATATCATCAAGGGGATAACTGCGGTGCGTTGGATTTACGAGCCAGGCAGCGACGCTGATATCAAAAAGCGGCGGGCCGAGTTTTATCTGTTTAAGAGCGGATTTTAAGTCGTAGCCGACTTTCACGGTTTTTTCATTCCACTTCAGGTCTGACGCGCGAGCCAGAGGCAGGACATACGCTTCGGTTTCACCGGTAACAAGGAAAAGTCGGTTCTCATCCAGGGCCAGGCCGGCATGGGAGCCGAAATTTATCTGCACCGGGTCAATTTCCCGGATTTGTTCATTCGAGCTTGAACCCAGACCGAGGTCCCGGATATAAGCGTGGAAGTCAAGATCGATCAGAACCGGCAGGAGTTTATCATAATCGGGCTTACGCGACCGCAGATCCTGTTCCGTGAATTCGATCGGCACTTGCTGCTCGAGCAGGATCAGTTTTTTTGAAAGCCGGGCGTCATCCTGATGGTTAACCAGCCGGCGGTCATTGAGCAGAGCCTGGTCCAGCGATTCGTATTTATTTAGAATTTCCAGGGCACGCTTGGGTCCGATGCCGGGTACACCGGGCACGTTGTCGCTCGCGTCGCCAACCAGGGCCAGGTAGTCCGGAATTCTTTTTGGTTCCACGCCGAATTTTTCCCTGACCTTTTTTGCGTTATAGGTGATATCTCCATAGGCGTCGTAAATGAAGATATTTTCGGATACCAGTTGGAGAAGGTCTTTGTCGGAAGTGACGATGTAAACCATGCCCAGTTTGCTCAGTCGCCGGGCCAGGGTTGCCAGTACATCGTCGGCTTCAAACCCGTCCTGTTCAAACATGGGCAGACCCAGATAACCCGCGATTTCCTTCGACTTGATGATCTGGAATGGTATGTCTGGCGGTGCCGACGGCCGGGTTGCCTTGTATTCCTTGAAGACCTGATCCCGAAAGGTTTCGGCCGGTGTGTCAAACGCCAGGGCCAGGTATTCGGTGTCAAATTTCTTGCGAATTTTGTCCAGGGTGTTGAGGAAGCCAAAAATGCCGGAAGTTGTTTCGCCGCGGGAATT
>CBFGIH010000263.1:0-2278 GCA_965648775.1 Caldifarciminota bacterium
CCGGCCATTGGCAAGATTCAGGCGGCCGCCGCCGATAAAAGTGAATCTATGTGCGGCCGTATTGTCATAACCGCCGCAAACCACGGCGGCGGTGTCATTCGTCGCATCTCCCCCAAGATTAAAATAGCCGCCCAGCACGCCGCCATATAACGCTTTTACCGTATCCGCGTAACCCCCGCCGACAATTGCATACGGGCCGCTGGCAGAATTATTAGAACCGCCGCTCACGGTCGCACACCGGGAATCAGCCCGGTTATATTCACCACCGGCTACGTTCGTATATTCGGAATCAGCAAAATTATTGTCACCGCCGGCCACGACCGCGTATGTCCCGCGGGCCGTATTATTAGAACCACCGCTTACCGTCGCATAATTAGCATGGGCATTGTTGGTGGTTCCCCCGGCCACGGTCGCATAAATATAATCCGCCCAGTTCATTTCACCGCCGCTTACGGTCGCGCTGCTGCCGCTGGCATAATTGGAGTAGCCACCGCCAACGGTCGCTGCGAAAGCAGTGGCATAGTTCGTGTAACCGCCGCTCACCGTCGAATAACTTCCGCTGGCAGAGTTTGTATTTCCACCGCCCATGGTTGCATATACTGCTTCAGCCCGGTTGTTAAACCCGCCGCCGACAAAGGCATACCGACCTGATACCGTATTGTTATAACCGCCCGCCACTACCGCACCCGTATCCGCTGCGGCGTCACCCGCCAGGTTGGAATAACCACCCAGCACCGCACCATAAACGGCTTTGACCGTATCGTCCGTGCCGCCGCAAATCACCCCATTGACATCCAGCGGATAACGCGGTGATACAGTTCCAATACCGACACTGTCGGTCAGATTATAAGTGTAAACCTTGCCGCCCGAACGAAGCCAGTGATTATCGGCCGCGGCATTACGCGCATACTGCGCGGTATCTGCGTAAGTCGCAGTGTAGGCATAAGGGTTTGATACAATCCGGGTGCGGGGCGTTAATATCTGCCCGGCCACGGTCAACTGCAGCCAGCGGTTCGGATTATTGAAGACCGAGTCTGGTATAGCCGTAACACTGCCCAGCAACACTGAAAAAATACCCTTGCTCACGCTGACTGAAGGCTGGGTCTCGCTCCACTTCAAGTTACCGCCCGACAAAGCGTCGTAAATCCCAAAGGTCATGGCAACCGCGGGATTCGTGATCGGATTGCCCAGGGTATCGGTCAAAAACCCCTGGTAATTGAGCAGGCGCGGCGATATCCGGCCTTGCTCCAGTTTGACCATTTGGCCAAAAACCAAAACAATGAGAATAAACAATAAGACGATGCCCATGCGTTTCATGGTTTCCTCCTTATTTTATCTCGGCAATATTGACGAACAAATATTCCGTATCCAGGACGATTTTTCGATCAATTTTCTTCAAATCTTCTTTTAGTTTACTAATTCTTTTGATGGGTTTGGTCGTTCAGGTATCTTTTATTTTTCTTTAAACTTCACTGAATGCCGCACTCCGCTGTCGGCCCAGTTTTCCTTGGGCACTTCGCGCAGGATAATGTGCACTGCCTGCATGGGACAGCCGATCACCTCGCACACGGTTTCCGTGAGCCGGGATACCAGTTTTTCCTTGAGTTTGTCATCCATTCCCTGCCAGATATTAACTTCAATCAAAGGCATGATTCACCTCCGCGGTTATAAATATATCTCCTTATTTTTTTCATCTCCGTTCTGGTAAATCGGGCATCATGGCATCTGCTCAAGATACCAATCAATGGTTTTTTGCAGTCCGATTTTAAATGGTGTTCGGGCTTTAAATCCAAACTCCTGGTATGCCCGGCTGGTGTCCAGACAGCGGCGGGGTTGACCATCAGGTTTTGATTTATCCCAATGGATTTTCCCCTGAAATTTCATTATCCGGGCAATGGTCTTAACTAAATCCTTTATGGAAATTTCAAAACCGGCACCGATATTGACCGGCCCGGGCTGGTTATACTTTTCCGTGGCCCGGACAATCGCTTCGGCGCAGTCTTGCACATATAAAAACTCCCGCGTGGCCTGGCCAGTGCCCCAGACCGAGATTGGTCGATCCGGTTTATTGATTCGGCTTTGTTTTTTACCAGATTGATTAATGCGCTTTAATACTGCTTTTTTCCCGCCCATCGCGTCCACAAACTTCTTGATCAGGGCCGGAATCACGTGGGAAGATGAAGGATCAAAATTATCGCCCGGACCGTATAAATTGACGGGCATTAAAAATATTGAATTAAAACCATACTGCTGACGATAAGCCTGGGATTGCACCAGA
>CBFGIH010000264.1:0-1742 GCA_965648775.1 Caldifarciminota bacterium
TCGCGCCGTAATGTTTTTCATAAAAGGAACGGACATCGCTGATTTTTAAATTCTTCACGGCCGTGTCCGTGCCGCTGGGATCATGAGCGTATGGCGTGCCGTCAAAAACGAGCTGCCGGAATTCGCGGCCGGCCAGATCATCGGGATCATCCTGCGCCGCCCGGATCTGCGAAACCAGGCGCGATTTCAGACGCGCAAATTGCACCGAATCAAACGCGGGCGTGACCAGGCATTCCTTCAATATGCTGATCAGCAGGCCGAGATCCGAAGCGAGGGCACGGCCGTTCATGCCGGCAAAATCCTCATCGCAAAACAAAGAAACATCGGCGCCAGCCGACTCTATGGTCTCGGCGATTTCATCGGCGGATTTCATCCGCGAACCCAGGATCAACAATTGATTGACCGCATTGGCCAGCCCTTCTTGACCGACCGGATCATAAAAAGAACCGGCCCGGACCATAACCCGCATCTGCACCAGGGGAATTTTATGCGCCTCGACCGATAAAACCAGCAGACCATTGTCCAGGGTATCCTGACGGATCGTGACGGCCGGGCTGAAAATCACCAGACATAAAATGATCAGAAATTTTTTCATTTTTCCTCCGAGGCACCGGCGGGCAGGAGATAACCGACGGTCCGGTTATCCTGGATGAAATACTTCTGCGCCGCGCGCTGAACATCGTCCGGCGTGACCTTTTGAATCGCTTCCGGAAAACGGTTGATGTTTTGCCAGTCGCCGGTGGTAATTTCCCAGGAGGCAAGGCTGAAACCGATGCCGGTCGGCGAATCCTGGCGATAGATGGTCTGTGCCAGCACCTGACGCTTGGCCTTGTTCAATTCGTTTTCGCTCACCGCTTCCTGCTTGAGCCGTTCCAGCTGCTGGTTAATCGCCGCCTCCAGTGCCGCGGGCGCAACGCCCAGCTGGGGCATGGCCAGAATATAAAATGAGCCGTCGTATTTGGCCGCTGAGGCGTAAGCGTAAATATTCGCGGCCAGGTTTTGCCCGCGGACAATTTCCCGCTGAAAACGGGAACTGCGGCCCTGAGCCAGAATCATCGCGGCGACTTGCAGGGCGTAGTTATCCGGATGCTGGTTAGGCACGGTGTGGTATTGCAGGGCGACTGTGGGCATGCGGACATCCTTTTTCAATTCAAACCGGCGTTCGCCTTTCTGCGGCGGTTCCACCAAGGCATCCTCGGTGACCGCCTGGCCGCGGATCCGGCCGAAATATTTTTCCACCATCGCCCGCGCTTCGGCCGCCTGGACATCACCAGCAATCACAACCACCGCATTGGCTGGATTGTAGTATTTGCGGTACCAGGCGGCGACATCGGCCACGCTGATTCGTTCCAGGTCGCTCATGAAGCCAACCACGGGATTTCGGTACGGTGAGTAGACATAACTGATCAAATCCATCTTTTCGTTGAAATCGCCGTAAGGATCATTCTCGCCCAGGCGGCGCTCTTCCATGACCACTCTTTTTTCCGGTTCGAACTCGCCCGGATCGAGCAACAGGTTGGTCATACGGTCGGCCTCCAACGCCAGTTCCATCTGATACTTATCTTTGTGCAGGTTGGCGAAAAAAGCGGTCACGTGCGTGGAGGTAAAACCGTTTTCTTCGCCGCCCGCCTCATGAATCAGCCGGTCATAGACCTTGGGGCCATATTTTTTCGTGCCTTTAAAAACCATGTGCTCCAGCAGGTGAGAAATACCGGTCTGGCCCCGGGGCTCGTTGTAGGCGC
>CBFGIH010000264.1:1752-2275 GCA_965648775.1 Caldifarciminota bacterium
CCGGTGCCGAGTGATCTTCGTAAACCAGGACGGTCAGTCCGTTCGGCAACACAAACTTCTCAGCGGTCACTGGCTGCCAGACACCCAGCATAAAAAGGATGCTGATCATTTCGGTTCTCCTTTCTCTGGCGGTATTATAATCACCCCCAGACCGAGGTCAAGCGCAAAGGGAACAATCCCCTGCTTGACGACCGCTCACCCTTTGGTATATTATATGCCCATGGACGATGCCGCAAAAGCATTGCTGCGCAAAATGACCGCGGATCTACCGGCCACCGCCGATGATGCCCGCCGCCTGGAGTGGCTCCAGGATCAGATTCAGGCCTATCGCCGCTACCTGCCGGAAAGAGTCATCGAAAAAATCAAGATAGATCCCAAGGCCAAGCGCCTGGAAGGCGAACGCCGCATTGTGACCATCGCTTTTGCCGATCTTTCCGGTTTCACTGCGCTTTCCGAAACCATGGACGCGGAAGACATCGCTGCGGTGATTAATGATTTTTTCACGCGCATGGTCCGGATCGTT
>CBFGIH010000265.1:0-1364 GCA_965648775.1 Caldifarciminota bacterium
GGCCGCTGCTGGCAGCGTCTGCGGGTGGATGAAGCCGGGAAAAAATTATACGCGCGGCGGATCGCAGCCGGCCCTGAATTTTCTAAAGTTTTTGAAGGCAAAGGCGCCGGCAATTACAGTTATCAACTGGCGCCGTTGCTCATCCAGCAATTTTTCCCGGATTTGCCCGAAAAATCAATACCCTGCCGCCGCGACGGCAAAGCCACGCATATCTTCCATCTGTTTGGTTCGCTGTACGGGTTCATCCTGGCTGATGCCTTTTTCCTGGACGGGATCGAGGCCCTGGATATGGATGGCAAGGTTCTCACCCTGCATGGTGGGCAGGTAGACGACGACCGGTTCCCGAAACCGGGACCGGATTCGTTGCTCCGGGTCATCCGCGGCAATATCGCGCGGCTCGAGGACGCCCTGGGCAGCGGCAGCCAGCTCTACGACCTGCCCGAAGATCAGCAGGTTCAGGACCATTATCGCGCTCTGGACCTGGCGGGCTTCCTGGATTATCTTGATACCTTGCAGCTGGTTGAAGTCGAGCCGCAGCAGTTTGAACGGGCGGTCAAAGCTGCTGCATCATGAAAACATACTCACCGCTGTCTTGACACGGCACTTTACCACCATATAATATCATAAACGATTAAAACAAAGGAGGTGATGATCGAATTATAATAAAAGTGATGACGGCCGAACCGGTTTAACCCGGAACCAGCTCGGCCCAGATTAACAATTTATAGCTGAGCACGGGTTGTTTATTTAAAACGAAAAAGAAAGGAGCATAACCATGAAATCTATTATGTTGATTTGTTTGTCCGCGGCCGTCATGCTGATCATGACGGGCTGCCCTTCCAAAACTCTGCTTAACGCGCCGGAGATCACCGGCGTGGTTGCTGATTCCAACTCGATCACAGTCACCTGGCAGGTGGATACAACCATTGAGAACGATCCTGACTTCAGCGGCTACAATGTCTATGCCGCGACTGATTCGTCGCTTCTTTTAGTTGAGGATGCCGAAGATCTTAACAAAAACAATCCGGTCGTCATCACGACCAATTCCTTTAAGGTCACCGGGCTTTCTCAGGACAGCATCTATTATGTTCAGGTGCGGACCGTGAACACGGACGATAAAGTCGGCGGCTACAATGCTGATGTCCCCTTCATCAACATTCAACCCCGTCCTGAATATGTACTCGGTCAGGTGAAAATGGAAATTTCCTCACCGGACAGCAACGAAGCCAATGTCGGGATCACGTTCGCGACCGGCGCGCTGGTCAACGAAACGAACAACCAGTTGCCGGGCGCCGACGTCTTCTGCGACGCATACGGACCTTCCCTGAACGACACGGTCCAGATTGTCACGGCCAGCGCCCGCC
>CBFGIH010000265.1:1374-2245 GCA_965648775.1 Caldifarciminota bacterium
GGTCGTTAAATGCGACAGTACCTACACCTGGAATTCCTGGGATTTCAGCGGGGTGAATTTCGGCACCTCTGACCGCGTTCATATCGCGAATAATGACCTGCTCTTATGCAAAACGACCGAAGGCAATTATGTTAAATTGCTGGTTCAGAATGTTGATCGCACCAATAATCAGATCGCGGTCAAGTTCGCTTACCAGACCCGTCCCAACTATCCGAAACTCGCGCCGTAAAAATTTTACCTTGATACGGACAACCGCGGGACAGTTTACGGTCCCGCGGTTTTTTTTTGCTGGAAAGCGAGCAGTCTATCGGGAACGGGATCGGCGTGCGCCGATGGCTCCGGCCAACCAGTTCAGGTAAGCGGCCGCCCCGCGCTCCATGTGCCAGCTCACAATCGCCGGCACCTCATAAGGATGCCGTGCCCGGAGTCCGCGTTCAAGCTGGGCATATTTAGGAACCGTTGTTTTCAGCAATGCGCCGTATTCGGTCGCTTCCTCCACTTTGCCCCGCCAATGATAAATCGAATGCAAACGAAAAATATTGCCACAGGCGCAGAGCCGGTTCTTGACCAAATCTTGGACGATCCTCTTCGCGGTTTTGAAATCCGGGAAGGTCGTGTAGACGATGATGAATCTGATTTTTCGGTAGCGTATCGCCACTTCCGACCAGCGACTATGCGTGACGGCCTTTTATCAAAGCCAACGCTTCGGCGCGGGTGGCTGCCGACCGCATGGCGCCCCGGATCGCCGAAGTGACGGTCATGGTCCCAGGTTTTTTCACTCCGATCATGGACATGCAAAGGTGTTCGGCCTCGATAACCACCAGCACGCCCATCGGCTTGAGGTTGACCATTAGAAAATCGGCGATCTCGT
>CBFGIH010000266.1:0-2243 GCA_965648775.1 Caldifarciminota bacterium
ATCATGCCTGTTTTTATAATATATGTTTGCCGGGTTTCATTGAAAATTATATGAAAAATAATAAATTATTAACCAATTAGATGATCAATGCTATATATATAACCAATATTTAGTGATATCGTTGCATTATTTCAACGTGGATGTTGTATTTTTGCAACATTTGTAAAACAATCAATAACCAATTCGGTCATAATGACCGTATGAAAATTATTGTTTATATCGGGATTAATGAAAATTGATTTCCGCGCTGAATTTCCGACCGGATAAGGGTTGACAGCTGTTGTTTTTTAAATATAATCGGACCATGGATTTATCCGTAAATATTGATCACATAGCGACACTGCGGCAAGCGCGCCAGGAAAAATTTCCTGATCCCGTGCACGCGGCGGTTGAAGCCGAAATCGCCGGCTGCGATGGCATTACGGTTCATCTTCGTCATGACCGCCGTCATATCCAGGATCAGGATGTAAAAATCCTGCGTAAGGTTATAAAAACCGAACTGAATGTGGAAATGGCGGCAACGCGAGAAATGGAAAAAATAATGAACGATATTCAACCGCAGCGCATAACCCTGGTGCCTGAATCGCCCGGCGAAATTACGACCCAGGGTGGCTTGAATGTGATCTCAGCCAACGCTGATTTAACAAATTATATCCGGCGGGTAAAAAAAGTAGGTGCCCGCGTCGGAATATTCATCGACCCGGAATTGGATCAGATCAAAGGAGCCATAAAAGCGGGTGCTCAATACGTTGAACTGAACACAGCAAAATACTGCCGGGAACCCAGAGCCGCCGAGATCAACCGGCTCAGGCGCGCGGCTCGTTTCGCCCGGCGTGAGGGTTTGCTGGTCCATGCTGGTCATGGCATTGATTACCGAAACATTCAAGCCTTGTTATCCATATCGGAAATTACCGGTTATTCAATCGGTTTTGCCATCATCGCCCGGGCGGTTTTTGTCGGCCTGCGGCAGGCAGTCAAGGACATGAAAGACATTATCAAAGGAGCCCCATGAAAAACTTGAACCTCCGGATTGCGGTTATCCTGATTCTTCTTGTTGCCGGATTTATTTCCCTGTATCCTACTTACCGGCTATATACTGCGGCTGAACTTTCATCTGAGGAAAAAAACAGCTTATCAAAACGAGCCGTCCACCTGGGACTGGATCTTAAGGGTGGCATGCACCTCGTTCTGGAAGTTGACACGACCAATTTAAGCGAAAAACCATCGGATCTCCGAGACCGTGCCCTGGAAATAATCAAAAACCGCATTGATGAATTCGGGGTCATGGAACCGGTCATTGAGAAACAGGCCGGAACGCGCATTGTCGTGCAATTACCGGGCGTAGATCGCGACCGTGCTGTAAATATCATCGGCCAGGTCGCTCATCTCGAATTTATCCTCCTGGCTGAAGAGCGGGCGCCAGATATCTTCAAAGCCATTGACCGGACTCTGGCGGGCGGTGATACCTCGGCGTTTCGGGAACCATTTTCCTCCTATTTAATGAACGTGGAACGGGACCACGCGATTGACCTGCGTGATGAGGACTCAGTCCTGGCTTTGCTGACCAGGGCCAAGAACGCCATACCGGCCGAATATCAAATTCTCTTTGGCCCCCGTGAGCAATTTGAAAACCGAAATATCAAACGTCTCTATGTGTTGAAGCGCGAACCGGAGCTGACCGGAGAAGCGATCAGAGACGCCCGGCACAAACCCAGTTCGAGCCAGAATCTGCAATCCATGGGCTCATGGGAAGTCAACCTGGAGATGAAGCGCGACGCCGCGCGCAAATTCGCTTCCATCACGGGGCGGAATATCAATAAACGCCTGGCCATCGTACTCGACGGTGTGGTGCAGACCGCACCCTCCATCGCTGAACGGATCCCCAATGGCCAGGCCCGGATCACCGGCAATTTCACCGCGGAAAACGCCCGCGATCTGGCGATCGTGCTTCGCGCCGGCGCTCTCCCGGCACCGCTCAAAATCGTTGAAGAGCGATCGGTCGGACCGTCCCTCGGGCATGACTCAATCGTGAAAGGCATCCGCGCATCCCTGCTGGCCGCTGCTTACGTCATCGTGTTCATGCTCATCTATTATTCTCTTTCGGGCTTTATCGCTGATTTTGCCTTATTCCTGAATATCCTGCTTTTGATCAGCGCCCTGGCCGCGTTTAGGGGTACGCTGACCATGCCCGGCATCGCGGGCATTGCCCTGACCATCGGCATGGCCGTGGACGCGAACATTCT
>CBFGIH010000267.1:0-557 GCA_965648775.1 Caldifarciminota bacterium
CTTCCTCCGGCCGTGTGAAAATCAGCAGGTTGAACACCGCGGCGGCAGCAAATCCCAAGAAAAGAAAACGGCTCAGGTGCCAGCCAGCCAGACTCAGCGCAAAGCAAATGCCGGCGGCCAGAGCGTAAAGGTGATCTCGCCTCGTCCGGCACACCGCGATCATAAAAAAGACCAGGCCGAGGAAAAATAATGGTAAACTGAAATCTTCGTTTAAAAAGGCCTGAATCGACCGTCCGACCGAGACATAGGAAAAAACCCCCAGCGCGGCAGCCAGCAGGGAAAAACCACAGTTATATCCCAGGGCCCGGCTGCCGCCATAAAAGCTGAAAACGATCAGGGCTGAAAAAAAAGCGGTGTAAAAAATGAGAAACGAATGCAATGGATATTGTTGCCGGTGTAAACCAAAGAGGCGGTAAAGACCGCCCGCCGGGTATTCCATGAGAATCGTCAGGTTTTCAAAAACCCGCACGCCCTCGGGTGCCTGAAGATCCGGATCAAAAGCAGGAATCGAAAGACCCCGGCTCACCAGTTCCGCGTAATGGTATTGCAGGGCATTT
>CBFGIH010000267.1:567-2234 GCA_965648775.1 Caldifarciminota bacterium
TTCGGTCCAGTAATAAGCAATGGGATTGTGAGGATCAAACAAATCAGGGTGGCGGCTCAGCCGTGCGCGGTAAAAACCCGCGCCGAGGTAAAATACCACCAGCAGGACCATGACCATTATCCGTTTGATATGCTTGATATCGAACTTCATCATTTCATCAGCGTTCGGAGCTTTTTTGATCGCCGTAAGGTAAATCCCCGGCGGACGGAACGGGTTTGATCGCCTCGGGCTGGTTGAACTTGGGAGAGTTCACGCGCCGGGATACTTCATAGGCCGTCATGGCCGAGGCGGGAAAGGGTTTTAACAACTTCTGCAGTTCGCTCGGACTCACCGCCGGATTTAACCATGCGCCGGCGGCGGATAGGGGCAGGATCACGGGCATGCGGTTATGGATCGGCGCTAAAAGTTCATTGGGCTCGGTGGTGATGATCGTGCCGGAAACCACGGTTTCGCCGCCGGGACCATGCCAGATGTCGTATAGACCAGCAAAAGGAAATAAGCGCTGTGATGCCAGCCGAACAAACACCGGCACTTTCTTATCACTGACCACGCGCCATTCATAAAAACCGCTGGCGGGAATCAAGCAGCGCCGATTTTTGAAAAGCCGGGCAAAGCTTGGTTTTTCCTGAATGGTTTCGGCCCGGGCATTGATCATGCGGGCTTCGCGGCCCGGCGCTTCCTTTGACCAGGATGGTACCAGTCCCCATCGCAATTTGATGAGTTTATTCCGGCCGCCGTCCACGACCGCGGCGATATCCTGGCCAGGGGCGATGTTGAAACTTGGTTCAAATGTTCCCTGGATCTCTTCCACGGCAAAAACATCTTTGATCTCGTCCAGATCGCAGTGCAGCACGAATCTTCCGCACATGGTTACCTCCATCCTGATATTAATTCGGCGGGATCAATTGTCAAGGCACAGGGCATGAAGCCAAACCGTATAAGGCGGGTGCTGGTAAACGACGACGTAGCCCGCACGGCTGAACAAACCGTCGCGCTTTTCCCGGATCGCGTCAATCTCGTAGTTCATGGTCCACTCTGGAAACCGGGCATCCCAGACGCAGGCGCTGGGCTGGCCGTCGGCGATCGCCTGGTCTACTTCGGGCCGCCACAAATAGATGGTCTTGGCCACAGTTTCCAGCCAGGTTCCGAACTGACGGCTGCGGGATAAACCCCGAACACCCTCGCGCGCCAGGGTCTGCAGCATCCAGCGATATGGTCCGAGCAGTTCCTCGTAATCGCCGATGCGCACGCGGCCGGCTTCGGCGGCCAGGTACTGCGGAGCGTAAATCGGTCGGTTCTCAGGCGTGTGATGGCGGATCAGACGGCTGACCTCTGCGACCTGCCGGCGCGGTAAATAACCCCAGCCCTGGTAATTGTTCCGGAAATCAAAAGCCCCCAGCGGCAGAAATATCAAAATGCTGGCAATGACGGCAGCGGTGGACCAGGACCGGCCGCGGCCCATGGTAATTTGTTGCCGGACTTTCCACAAACCATAACCTGCACCCACGGACAAAGACGGCAAAAGATCGATCATGTTATGCGCCCAGAGGGTGGAACTGAAAAAAAGAAAAAAAACAACCACCAGCATAAAATGCAGAGATAAAGCGGTCAGAATTCGCTGCGGCCGGCCGGTCGCGCTGAAAAGGATTCCAGCCAGCCCCAGGGGC
>CBFGIH010000268.1:0-2233 GCA_965648775.1 Caldifarciminota bacterium
GCCGGAGGAAGCACCACCTACGGCGCGCCTGCTGGCCATGGCCGCAGTCATTCCCTGGTGCGCATCCCTGGCCGTGCCAGTTCTGCGCAGCCGTGGATATTTTTTATCACCGGCGTTTGCCCTGGTTTTCGGCGCCGCCGCCGCGGTCTGGTACTTCCGCGGCGCCCGGTGCCGGCCGCTGAGGATCGCCGCAGTCCTGGCGGTTCTCGGTGTTAGTATTATCTTGACCACGATTTTGAAACTGGAGGTGGAATACGGTCATGTCTGGTCACTGTTTCTAAATAAGATCCGGTTTTTAGGCGTGAAACCGGCAAACCCGGCGCTGGTGCCGCTGTCGGCGCGATCGCTCTGGATCGAGGCGTTTAACAGCCCGTCGCCGCGGCTGTTTGCGGCTCAGTTCTTCCCCTTGATTTTGCCCGCGGTCGGCGGCGCGTACGCGCTGATCCGTAAACAATACCGGGACTGGAACACGCGGTTTTTTCTGATCCTGGGCCTGGTTTGTTTCCTGCTTTATCTGGGCATCGAACGCATGTCCGTCGTCGCCAATTTTTTCGTAGCGGTGCTAGCTGCCGGTATCGGTCTCTGGTTCGCTCGCCGCCGGATCAGACTGGCGGCTGCCGCGGTTATGATTTTGATGCTGGTTTTCAATTTTTACCAGGGGTACCGCTTGCACGAGGGCACCCGGTATTCTCGGCTCTTAGACCGGTGGTTGACTACGGCGCGGTCAACTTTTACGAACAACCGGGTCAATGACCTGGACCTGGTTTACTATCTGCGGCACGGAACACCGGCCCGCAGTATTTTCTTGAGCCGCTACAGTGTCGGCCCGCTCTTGCTGGCGTACGCCGGCCGGCCCATTGCCCTGCAGCCGAAATTTGAGGTCAAGGATTGCCGGTCAAGGGTAGCTGAATATTATCGTGGCATGTACGGCACCGAAGACGACCTGTACGATCTTTGCCGCCGCTGGCGGATTTCATACCTGTTGTATGATATCCGGATCCTGCTGGACGCGAGCCGTGATTCAGACCGGTGGGTCGCGGATCAATTAAACATCACCCCGACCGCCGCCGCGTTTCGGCTGCATTTCTTGCCGGAAAGCCTTAAGCATTTTCAACTGGAATATCAAAACAGCGCTTACCGTCTCTACCGGGTCCTCGCGCCGGATTCAGTGCCGGCTAACCGACCCATATCTTACCAGCCGGTTTATGATCTTTCTCAGTACGGCGGGCAAACCGCGGACCGCCCGTTTTATGACGACCGCTGGAATGCCGCGATGGCGAAGCGCCTGCAGGAGACATTTGCGCTCTTGCGCGCGGCTCAGTCCGTGCTTGTCCAGGACCCGGCACGCGCGGTTCGCCTGGCGGAAATAGCCCAGCAGCGCTGTCCCGGTCTCGCGGGCTCGACCACGATCCTGGGAATCGCCTATTGCCTGGTGGGCCGCGACCAGGAAGGGTTCGCTTTGTGCCGGCAAGAAGCCGAGGAACGGCCTTATTTTCCCCTCGCCCATTACAACCTGGCTTATGCCTTGATCCGGCAGGAGCGTTATGAAGAGGCTCGAGCCGAATTGGATCGAACCCTGGCGATTGATCCTGCCTTCGAGCCCGCCCGGGCTATGCGGCAAGAACTGGAGGAAATCAGATGAAGAAATATCACCTGCGGCGCCAGGAACGAGAAATAAAATCGCCGAATGAATTGTTGAGCATCATCCGTCGCCAGAAATACTTGACCCTGGCAATGTGCTGGAACCGAGAGCCCTACCTGGTTTCCCTGAATTACGGCTTTGACTCTCGGCGCCGTTTTTTTTATTTTCATTGCAGCCCGCGAGGTAAGAAGATCGATTTTCTCAAACATAATCCAGTGGTCTGGGGGCAAATAGTCGAGGACCGTGGCTATGTTGCCGGCCACTGCGACCACAACTACCGAACGGTTCAGTTCCGCGGTCGGGTTAGTTTTCTTGCCCGTCCGTCGGCCAAGCGCCGGGCTCTGCGTTTAATGATTCGTCAGCTGGAACCAAAGCCGGGTCGTCTTTTAAGATCTCTTGACCAGCCCCGTAGAATCGCGAAGGTGACCATCGGCCGCATTGCCTGTGGAGCCATGAGCGGCAAGCGATCAGCCCCGGTTAAATCGGTCTTGACACCAGAGGGTTAATTGTTATAGTTATGCAGATCGCAATGATCAGGTTCAGGAGGATGCTATGAAAAAAATTGCTATGTTATTACTTGCCCTGGTTACT
>CBFGIH010000269.1:0-2232 GCA_965648775.1 Caldifarciminota bacterium
CCCAGATCGACAACCTCAAAGCCAGCGGTTTCAATCAGGATTTTCATAATATTTTTTCCGATATCGTGGATGTCGCCTTCAACCACCGCCACCAAAATCTTTGCCGGACGGGAAAAGGGTTTTTTCTTCATCACAGCCTTTAACAGATCAAAACCCGCATAAAATGCCTCGGCTGCCACCAGGACTTCGGGCACGAAATATTCTTTGCGGCTGAAAAGCCGGCCCACTTCCTCAATTCCCGGGATCAGGCCGTTTTTCAGAATGGCTTCGGGATCCGTGCCCAGGTCGATGGCGGTCTTAACGAGCGTTTTTACTTTCGCATCATTAAGCTCGACCAGGGCAGCGGTGATTTCTTGCAGGTTCATAGTTTAGAATTTCCGTTTTTTTGAAAATCTTTTATAGTATATCGAAAAACAGCGATGGGTCAATAATATATCCGGCATCCCCCTTGACAAGGCGGTGTCAGAGGGATGCCGGATAATTATCTGCGCAGTTATTTCCGGGCGATGAAAAGCCCGCTGCCCACCTGATGGTTATGCGCTGCCTTGCGCCAGATCGTAACCAGGTTTGTAGCAAAATCGAACAATTCCGGTCCGAAATTCTGCAAGATCGTCGGTTTCATCTTCACCGTGACCATGTCGTAGTACTGGTCAAAACACCGGGCAAAGGCTTCGGTATTGTCCACGGCTTCGATGAGCTTGAAGCCGACTTTCTTGAGTAGGTCCTGATATCCCTGAAAAGATTCCATGTAAGGAAAAGCCATGGAGTCGTACAGGGGTTCAAGTTCCTTGTTGCTGATTTTACCGGTGATGATCCAATCAGTAAAGCCGATCTTGCCGCCGGGTTTAAGGACGCGGTAGGCCTCGCGCAGCAATCGTTCCTTATCAGTCACGTAGCACCATGCTTCCTGGCTCCAGACAATGTCCACGGATTCGGATTTGAACGGTAGATCCATGACATTGCCTTCATAGAATTCAATGTGTTTTTCCAGGCCGGCTTCTTTGGTACGCTGGCGAGCTTTTTCCAGCATGGTTTTGGTCGCGTCCACGCCCTTAACAGTTACCCCGTATTTCTGGACAATGTGCCGCGCCGGCGCGCCCAGGGCAGAACACAGGTCAGCGACGACCATGCCTTTTTGCAGGCCGAGTTTTTGGGCGAGGACGTCGGTGGCTTCGGCGCCGCCGGAATGAATCTGCTCGGACATGACCGCTTCCCAGAGCAAACCACCCGGTCCGTCGTAGACATCCTGGACATCCTTGATCGTATAGTCTTTTCGGTATTGGGTCATTGCTTGCCTCCTTTGATGATAAATTATTATTTGGCGGCATCAAACATCTCCGTTCCTTCCAGGGGCAGACGGGAAACAGATGCTAATTGTTCGGGAGTGGACGGTTTGCCGATCAAGACCCCGATGATCAGTCCTGTGATCGAGCCGACGATCCCGACAATAATATAACCGAGATAGGTATTGGCCAGCCAGCCCGGCCAGTAATTATGGTTCCAGACACGATATTCAAGTATGTAAAATACAACATTACCGATGAAACCAAAAAACGCGCTCAGGATCACGGCCAGGCGGTTTGCTTTTTTCCAGAAGATCGCGAACGCCGGAATCGCGATGGAAGCGGTCAGGACGCCGGACGACAGGGTGTAAACATCCATGAGGGAAGTGGCGTTGACCGCATACAACAATCCGAGCAGCAGGGCGACCGCAGAGAGCACCCGCGTCCAGCGGATAACTTTTTCCCGGGGTGCATTTTTCAAGAGGCTCGGCTGTACGAGATCGTAGGCGAGAGGGAGGGCGGTTACATTAGCGAAGGTGTCAATGGTTGACATCTGCGCCGCTAACAGACCCACCAGCATCAAGATCTGGGCTCCCAGAGGAAAATATTTCAAGATTATGGCGGAAATGATGCCCGTCGCATCGGCGCCGACCGCGGCAATGCTGGCTTCTGCTCCGGGCGGAAAGATCACGATGCTGGAAAATGCAATCAAGGTCGGGATCGCGATTACGAAAACCGTGATCAGCACAAACGCCAGGTATGAACCCTTGCGTGCTTCTTTGAGACTGCTGGCGCCCTGGATGCGTAAAAGCAAGTCCTGTTCGATCATCCAGCCGGGCAGATAAGCGATCAGCAAGATAATAGGCATGGCAATGCCGCAGGCGAACAGCTTAAACATCGTGCCTGGTCCGTAATAAGCCGTGGGTGTTTGATTTAAGTGAGCGATTAG
>CBFGIH010000270.1:0-2215 GCA_965648775.1 Caldifarciminota bacterium
TATTTTTTCATTTCCTGCCTCCGATGATGATGTTTTCAATATTATAAGGAAGTAATGACCAGTGTCAATGCTGGGCGAAAATTATCAATGGCAACGCTTTCGGGTCTGTTAAATTTAGCCCTTGTGCTTAATTTTTATGTGTTTTTTAAGGAACCAGGACCGCCGCGGCCAGGACCGTGGTCCACAAACCGTATTTATCGCCGATCGCGGTCTGCGTTATGTTCATGGTCTTAACGATCTTGGTGGAAATTTTCCAGAGTTCTTTCCGCTCGTCATAACTGGCATCGGGATCAAAGGGCACGCCCAGGGTGGTAGCCAGCATTTGCGCGGCCAGATCCTCGGCTTTGTCGCCGGCTTTTGGTTCGGTCTCGCCGAAGGAATGGTATTCGGAAAGATAACCGTACTGGGTCCGCTCCGCCGGCACGGCTACGCCGATCGAAGCGGCGATCAAGCGATGGGGCTCATTAGTTTTGGCTTCAGAGATGACAGTATAAATAATTTCGCCGGGGGACAGATACTGCAACCCTTTGGCTTTGGATAGAATTTTAGCGCCGGGCGGCAGGATGCTGGAAACCCGGACAATGTTGAAAGGGGCAATGCCCGCATCGCGGAGAGCGGCTTCGAAACTGGCTAATTGCTCTTTGTGCCGTCCCACGCCCTTGGTTAAAAAAACCTTTTTTGGAATAATCATTATTATTTGCTGGTGGAGCAGACCAGAGTCGAACTGGCGGCCTTCTCGCTGCGAACGAGACGCTCTCCCAACTGAGCTACTGCCCCGTTAACATTCATTTGTTTGATTATATGTAAGATTTCTTGAATGTCAAGAACCATCGCCTGATTCAAACACTCATTTTCTTAACCGGTGAAAAAATCAAGGTGCCGTCTCCCGCTCGATAATCCGCAGGATGCGCTTGACCGTTCTCGCCAGATTGTCATTGATCACCGTGTGGCCGTATTCGCGCCGGCCGCGGATTTCCCTCCAGGCCCTGGCCAAGCGGGTGCGCATGGTTTTTTCATCTTCCGTGTTACGCTGGACCAGCCGGCGCTTCAACTCGCGGTAACTGGGCGGTCGGATGAATATGAAAACACCGTGGGGATAAATTTTTTTTAAATGCCGGCCGCCCTGGATATCAACATCCAGCAGCACATGCTGTCCGCTTTGCAGCCGCCGGCGAAGATCAATAAGCGGCGTGCCGTAATAGTGACCATGAACCACGGCCCATTCAGCGAAGGCGCCGCGCTTGATCCGGTTTAGAAACTGGCGCCGGCTCAAGAAATAGTATTCACGACCGTGACGTTCACCTGGCCGGCGGGGCCGGGAAGTGGCTGAAATGGAATACCATATATCCGGTCGTTGCCCGATGATGCGACGGCAGATTGAGGTCTTGCCTACGCCTGAAGGTCCAGAAACCACGATGATCGTACCCGGTCGGCGCGCTTTTTGAAGTTTGGGTTTCATTCCAGGTTCTGCGCTTGTTCGCGGATTTTCTCGATTTCCTCTTTTATTTGAACAGTGATCTCGTTGATGGCTTGAAAGTTGGCTTTGACGCTTAAAGTGTTGGCTTCGCGCTGCATTTCCTGTAGCAGGAAATACAGCCGGCGTCCGGGGTGCTCGTCCTGCGCCAACGATTGACGAAACAAATTCATGTGGCTGCGAAGACGCTGGAATTCTTCGGTGATGTCAAGCCGGTCCGCCAGATAGGCAATTTCTTGATAAAAGCGGTCTCGGTCCAGGTTATTTTCGAATTCTGATAGCTGACGGGATAGGCGCTGACGGAAATGCTGATCGCGTTGAGGAATCAACTGCTCGATGGCGGTCAAGCGGTGGTCAATTAGATCCAGGCAAACAACAATGGCGCGGCTGATGCTCTGGCCTTCGTTTTCCTTCATCTGCAGAAAATCATCAAGGGCCTTGGTTAAAATGGGTTTGAAATCGCGAAATAAATTATCGGTTTCCGGGGTCCCGCTGCTGATCCGGATGACTCCGGGAATCGCCATGATGGTGTTGATGTTAAGATTACCGGCGAGACGGTATTTTTTCTTGAGGGTAAGCGCGGTCTTCATATAGGCCTGAACCAACGGCTGATCGACCTCGAACTGGTTATTGACCAGCTCCCGGTCCTGCTGGATATTGACAATGATATGTCCACGGCTGACCCGGCGCTGGACCATCTTGCGGATTTCGTCCTCGATCGGCGCGAAGGCACTGGGTGAT
>CBFGIH010000271.1:0-2205 GCA_965648775.1 Caldifarciminota bacterium
GGATTTTTCCTCAAGCCGCCGTAAATCGGTCAAATCCTGCAGCACCGCCAGGGCCGCCTGATTATGATTGATGCGGGCACAGGTAAGATAATAGTAACGCCCTTTGATTTTTAACTCAGCCAAGGCCGGTGTTTCCACGTAGCGTAAATAACGTGCTAATTGCAGGTGAATCCGCGATTGAATCGGTCCTGGAGGAATATTGGTGTACCGGATATCGCCCGAACGGTCAATGATGATGATGCCGCTGGGAAGATTTTTAATTATTTCTTCGGTCGTTATCATCAACTGCCTTACTTCTTCGGAACGACCCCGGTAACGCTCGGCGATGGTGCTGCTGAGGATGGCGGTCATAAGGTAAAGTAATCCCAGCAGGGAAAAACGGTTGGTGATGTAAATCAGGGACAGGTGGTTGACACTTCTTTCCGCCAAGCAAAGAATGATGTAAGCGGTGACCGACAATAGCCCGATAGCGTATACCGGTTTTCGATTCAGGAAAACTGATGCGGTGATGATGAGCGGCAGGTAAAGGAACGAAAGAATTGAATCAATGCCGCCGACATAATGGATGATGAGGGTGATCAGTGGAATATCGATTAAAAAAAGGGTGAACAAAACATGCACGTCGCGGCTCCAGCGCCGCAGGAAGAGACCAATCAGCGTGACCATCACGGCCGCGGACATAAGGCCCCAGTGGACCAGCGGTATACCGGCGTTGGGCGTGCGGCTGCTCAAAATCAAAAGGATAATGACCAGGGCATTGAGAATTATAACCCCGGTGGTGTTATCCAGGTTGAAGGTTTTATTAAAACGAAAAGGAAGTTTCAAAAAATCAAAACCTGACTAAGCAGAGTCGGCGAATCAATACGCCGGCGCAGCGGGATAAAATAAATTCGTTTAGTCGCCGCCGATCGTGCTCGCCAATTTGAAGATGGGCAGGTACATCGAGATGACCAGGAAACCGACAATGCCGCCCAAAAAAACCATAATAATCGGCTCCAGGGCATTGGTCAGATTCTCGACCGCCTGATCGACTTCCGCGTCATAAAAATCTGCGACCTTGGTCAACATTTCGTCAAGACCGCCGGATGCTTCACCAATGGCGATCATCTGCGTAACCATGGGCGGGAAAACGGCGGTTTTGGACAGAGGATCAGCAATATTCTCGCCGCCCCGAATCGAAACGCGGGCTTTGAGAATTGCATCCTCAATAACCCAGTTGCCGGCGCTCTTAGCAGTGATCTCCAGCGCATCAATGATGGGAACACCGCTGGAAAGCAAGGTGGACAGGGTTCGGGAGAAACGAGCAATGGATTGTTTACGGATCAAATCGCCGAAAACCGGCAGTTTCAAGAAAATAGGATCCATGGCTTTGGCGCCCGATTCGGTCTTGTGCCAGCGCCGCATGATGGTAAAGATCAGAATGAAGCCCACCACCAGCGGGATGAAGCCGATCCGGAAAAACTTGGATAGGTTCATGACCATCTGGGTCATACCCGGCAGTTTGGAACCGACACCCTCATACATCTTGGCGAAAATCGGAATAACGAACAAAAGCATTACCGATATCGCGCCGACCGCGACGAGACTGATGATAATGGGATAAATCATGGCGCCTTTGATTTTGCGCTGCAGGGCGACGGATTTTTCCAGATAATTAGCCAGACGTCCCAGAATCACGTCCAGGGCACCGCCGGTTTCACCGGATTCCACCATGTTGACAAACAGATTGTCAAAGACTTTAGGCTGACGCCGCAGGGCATCGGCGAGCGATAAACCGCCCTCAACGTCACCCCGGACTTCTTCCAGAACCCGGCGCAGGCCTGCGCTTTCAGTCTGCTTGCCGAGAATTTCGAGACAGCTCAGCAGAGGTAAGCCCGCGTTAAGCATCGTGGAAAATTGACGGGTAAACACCGCCAGCGCACGTTTGGAAACCCGGCCGCCAAAAAAGGTGATTCCCTTTTTCTCTTCTTTGATTTTGATTGAGGTCGGAATGATTTTTTTCTGGCGAAGCGCGGCAACGACATCCGCTTGGCTGGCCGCCGACATGTCACCGCTGGCCATGGCTCCGGTTGCCGTCCTTCCCTTCCAGACGAATGTTGGCATATTGCCTCCTTTAAATGCCGCTCAAATAAAAATCCAAATCAATCATTGCATGGTCGGCGATTTTTGTTCGACCATATGTTCAAACTCTTCGATGTTGGTCGT
>CBFGIH010000272.1:0-1388 GCA_965648775.1 Caldifarciminota bacterium
TTTATTATGAGGTTAAACGCCTGAGCCGCGCGATTGAAAAAAAATACCACGCTCAATATCGAACCCTGCCCGACTTGCTCCGCGAAAGCGATATCATCTCGGTCCATCTGCCTTTAACGGCCGCGACGCGGCATCTGCTTGCCCGCCGGGAATTCCGGATGATGAAACCCGGATGTGTGCTCGTGAATACTTCCCGCGGTCCGGTCGTTGACGAACGCGCTTTGGTTACGGCCCTGCGCCGTCGGCAGATCGCGGCCGCCGGCCTCGATGTTTTTGAGAATGAACCGCGGCTGGCCTCCGGTCTAACCCAGCTGTCCAACGTGGTGCTTACTCCGCATATCGGTTCCGCGTCCCTTGAGACCAGAACGGCCATGGGCATGATATGTCTGCGCAATCTTCGCGCCGTGTTGATTGAAAAACGCCCGCCGCCTGATTTGGTTAATCCCTAAGAAGGTGTTTACATGAAGGTCTTAATCGCGCCGGCGGCTTTTAAAGGATCGATGAGTTCTGACCGGGCTGCGCAAATCATCAAGCATGCTTTTCAAAAGACAGCGCCGGACATTGAATTGTCGGTATTGCCCCTGGTTGATGGCGGACAGGGATTTGTTGATCACTGCACCCGCGCCGTGGGTGGGCAAATCCGGCGTCGGTGGGTAACCGGGCCTTTGTTCCAGCCGGTTTCGGCGAAATATGGATTAGCACGAGAAGAAACCGGACGCAAAATCGCCCTGATCGAAATGGCCCAGACCGCGGGTCTGACCCTGGTGCCGGACAAAAAAAGAAATCCCCTGTTGACTACGACCTATGGCGTGGGCGAACTGGCAGCGGCGGCCATAAGACTGGGTTGCCGCCAGATTATTATCGGTTGCGGGGACAGCGCGACCATGGACTGCGGTTTGGGGGCGTTAACTGCCCTGGGAGTTCATTTTCTCGATTGCCGAGGTCGGCCCGTTGCGCCGACGGCTCAGGGATTGTTGAAACTGGCGCGGATTGATGCTGCTGGTTTAATTAAAGGCGCGGCGCAAGTTGAGTGGATCGTGGCGGTTGATGTCGACAATCGTCTGACCGGCAAGACCGGCGCGTTGATGTTCTGCCGCCAGAAAGGGGCGGTGGTGCGGGTGCGGTCGATTCTTGACCGGGGGTTGAAGAATTTCCGGCAGGTCGCGTGCCGACAGCTGGGCGTCGATCCAGACCAGCTGGCTGGCGGAGGAGCGGCGGGCGGTCTGGCCGGAGGATTGGCCGCGGTTTTAGCTGCGAAAATCATCTCGGGTTTTGAATTTTACCGCCGTTTGACCAATCTGAACGAGAAAATCCAGGCCGCAGACTGGATTATAACCGGTGAAGGCCGGCTGGACGAACAGAGCCGTCGGGGTAAGGCGGCTTACCGC
>CBFGIH010000272.1:1398-2185 GCA_965648775.1 Caldifarciminota bacterium
CACCGGCACGATAACTTGTTCGCGGCCAATGAAATCATTTATTCGGCATCGCATGATTGAAGTTTTAAAAAAGCCCGGAACCACGGTCCAGGAAGCAATGTCCCGGGCCGAACATTTGCTGCGAGAACGGGCTATTATCCAAGCGTTGGTTTTGCAGACGCTTTTAAAATAATTGGTAAGTCATGCTTGAATTCAAGATAATTTCGGCATAATGGCTGGGAAAGGGCCCGGGATTAATGATGACCGTTTTACCCAGCCGGTCAGAACCGATCGCTTCGTGAATATGCCCGCACAGGCAGAGATCGGGCTGGAAAGCAATTATGAAATTGCGGATCGCTTTGCTGCCGGCATGATTACCCAGGCCGGCCTGATCAACCACGGTGCCAAAAGGTGGGGCATGAGTGACCAAAACGTGATATGCGGCGTCCAGGATCCTGGCAAAATTTGCCAGGATCCCGGCAATTTCATCCTCGGAAAATTCCTGGGGAGTCATGAACGGCGTGACCGAACTGCCGCCGAGACCGTAAAAAGCGACTTGGTTAATTACGCGGCTCTGGCCATGCAGGTTGATATCGAGTTCGGTGAGGTAATCATTCACCTCAATCCGGTCGCAGTTGCCGGGAACCGCTAATATGCTGGCATTGATTTGCCGGATCGGGTCCAGCACGGCCCGGGCGGTGTCTCGACCCTGGAATCTGGTCAGGTCACCGCTGATGATGATTAAGTCGGCTTCAGCCAGGCCGCGTCCGGCTTCCGGTCCAAAGCCGGCGCGGTTATGCAAATCAGT
>CBFGIH010000273.1:0-2163 GCA_965648775.1 Caldifarciminota bacterium
ATGACGGAGGAACCGGGCAAAATAGGGATCAAGGCCCAGCGTTGGTTCATCAATTAACAAAATTGGCGGGTCGTGGATCAATGCCCGGGCCAGGGATAGTTTTTGCTTCATGCCCGACGATAATTTTTCCACCCTTTCCCCGGCTTTGTCCTCCAGTTTCATGAAAGAGAGAAGATATTTGATCCGCTGATTGACCAGGGAACCGGGCACGCCGTAAAGCGCAGCGAAGTATCGCAGATTTTCGATGGGCGTTAATTTCCAGTATAAAGCCCGCTCGCCGCCGGTCATCACCCCGATTACCCGGCGCACCGCGAGCGGATGGCGGTTAACATCCAGCCCGGCGATGAACGCCGAACCGCCATCGGGAATCAATAGCGTTGAAAGGCATTTAATCAACGTGGTCTTGCCGGCGCCGTTGGGTCCGAGCAAGCCGAACAGTTCACCGGGACGGATGTCAAGATTCACCCGGTCGACGGCCCGAACCACATCACGGCGTTTTTTGAAAAGCTTGACGAGCTCGCGGATGGCGATGGCTTGTTCGGCCGGAATCAAGGTTCGATTTTTAAGTGTAATTCTTTGAGCTGCTCAGGGGTTACATAATCTGGAATACTTTCAAGCAGACCCTGGGCCTGGGTGGTTTTGGGAAAGGCGATGATTTCTCGAATAGAAGAAATGCCCGCCAAAACCATGCAAATTCGGTCAATGCCAGGCGCGATCCCGCCGTGGGGCGGAGCTCCATATTCTAAGGCATCCAGGAGAAGGCCAAACTGCCGGGCGGCTTCTTCGCGGTCAATGCCGATGATTTGGAAAAGTTTTTCCTGCAGCGCCCGATTGTGATTACGAATACTGCCTGAAGCCAGTTCGTTGCCATTGCACACCAGGTCATATTGACGACCGCGTACTTTTTCCGGAGCGGTTTCCAGCAGGGGCAGGTCCTCTTCCTTGGGCTGAGTGAAAATGTGGTGGCAGGGATTGATGCGGCCGCTTTGAGGATCCTTTTCAAAAAGCGGAAAATCGTAGACCCATAGGAATGAAAAGCGCTCGGCCGGTTTAATCAACATCTGCCCGAGGCGGAGGCGCAGTTCACCCAGCAGAGGAAAGATTGATTTATTGCCCGCGGCGACGATCAACAGGTCTCCCGCCTCCAGCGGCAGAAAGCCGGCCGTTGTTTCGTCTATCAATCGGGCGATGGAACCGCTGATCCGGTCATCCTTGCGTGCCCAGTAAATGCCCCCAAGGCCGCGGTTTTTTACGGATTCGTTGATTTCGTCGATCATGCTTCGGGATATCGCCCGGGCATTTTTAAAAATCAGCCCGCGGATTTCCGGCTGATCCGCAAACGGCGGAAAATTTTTCGAGCTCATGACGGGTTTTAAATCCTTGATTTCGCAGTTGAAGCGGAGATCAGGCTTGTCTGAACCGTAACGCTCGATGGCTTCCGACCAGGTTAACCGGGGAAAGGGGGTGGTCAGCTTGATTCCCAGGGTTTGCTGAAAAATATGCTGGAACATGCCTTCAATCAATTCGTAAATGTCTGCTTCATTCACGAACGACAATTCAATATCAACCTGAGTATGCTCGGGCTGCCGGTCATGTCTCGGGTCTTCATCACGCAGGCAGCGCGCGATTTGATAATATCGTTCAAAGCCGGCGATCATCAGCAGTTGTTTGTACATTTGCGGTGATTGGGCCAGGGCGTAAAACTTGCCCGGGTAAAGCCGCGACGGCACCAGATAATCACGCGCGCCTTCGGGCATGGAACGGGTCAAAAGGGGTGTTTCAATTTCAAGAAAATCCCGGTGGTTCAAATAATCCCGGATGGCAGTGACAACCTTGTGCCGGAAAATAATATTTCTTTGCAGGGATTCGCGGCGGAGATCCAGATACCGGTAACGAAGGCGAAGTTCCTCGCTGGCCTTCACGTCGTTTTCAATCACAAAAGGGGGGACGCGGGAAGAGGAAAGGAGGGTGATGGTTTCAACGGCCAGTTCGATATCGCCCGTGACCAGGGCGGAATTTTTTTGGTGCGGAGGTCTTTCCCGGACCACCCCCCGGGCAAAAATACAGTCCTGCAGTCCTAACCGACCAGCGACGGGTGCGGATTTGGGATCGACCACGAGTTGGAGCAAGGCGGAACGGTCTTTAAGATCAACAAAGATCAAT
>CBFGIH010000274.1:0-2157 GCA_965648775.1 Caldifarciminota bacterium
CGGTTACAATCACGGTTTTTTCCCGGGGCTTGATGGCCAGGCATTCAAACGCGGCGATTTCCGCCGCGCGCCGCAGGGCTCGGGACAAAGGCATTTTATGTAACCGGATTACCAGCGGAAATGGGCGAAGGCCTTATTGGCCTCGGCCATCTTATGCACTTCCTCACGCTTCTTGATGGCCGCGCCTTCATTCTTGCTGGCCGCGATCACTTCCTGCGCCAAACGCTCTTCCATGCGGTGCTCGGCCCGCGCGCGGGCCGATCGGATGATCCATTTGATCGCCAGGCTTTCCTTGCGGGCTGGACGCACTTCCATTGGAATCTGGTAAGTGGAACCGCCGACCCGGCGGGGCCGGACTTCCAGAATCGGCTTTACGTTATTGAACGCCTTTTCAAAAACGGTCAGGCCGTCTTCTTTAGTCAGACTTTCAATCCGGGCAATCGCGCCATAAAATATTTTCTGCGCGACGCTGCGCTTGCCGCACCACAAAAGGTTATTGATGAATTTGCTGACCAGCACGCTGTTGTACTTGGGATCCGGTTGGATTTTTCTGACCGTGGCTCTTCTTCTTCGACCCATTCGTCCTCCTTATCTTAAGAGGCAGCGGCCGGCTTGGGCCGTTTGACGCCGTATAACGATCGGCTTTTTTTGCGGCCATCAACGCCCGCGGTATCGTACTTGCCGCGGATGACATGGTAGCGGACGCCGGGTAAATCCTTGACCCGGCCGCCCCGGACCAGAACAATTGAATGTTCCTGCAGGTTGTGACCTTCGCCGGGGATATAAGCGGTCACCTCATAGCCATTGTTTAACCGGACCTTGCAGACCTTGCGCAATGCAGAATTGGGTTTTTTCGGCGTCGTCGTGTAGACGCGCGTACAGACACCGCGGCGCTGGGGATTGCCTTCCAGCGCAGGGGCCTTGCTTTTCGTGCTCATCTTCTGCCGGCCAAAACGTATCAATTGATTAATCGTCGGCATTGTCCTCCTTTTTTAGAACCTTAATTATATATAAAAATCGCCATCGGTCAAGAACTAAATGACTGCCGATCTTGACAGGCCTGAATTTTTTATTATACTCTGGTTATCGTGTCTATGAGTTTTTATGTGCTGCTGCTTTTAACCGCGGAATATCAACCTCAGACCCTGGCGGTTCCGCCGTTCGAACATACGTTTGGTTTTTATCGGGCCTCCAAATATTACCTGCAGCTGTTTTTAGGCCCTTCCTTTGCCTACAATGACCCCCAGGGCATTGATGCGGTCAAATTGAAGGAACTGAACAATCCCCGGACCATGCGGGATGACGATGAACTCTCGGCATTTGCCGTCAACTCCGGCGCCGGTCAGATCATTTACAACGTGGGGTTGGAAGCGGTTAAGGCCTACGGTAACGCGGAAACATTCAACCAGCCCAAAGGAATCGCCGTCAACCCGGATGGATCCATTTTTCTCGCGGATTTCGGCCACCGGCGGGTCGTTAAGCTGCGTTATGAAAAAGGCGAAATCATCTGGGTCAAGGAAATCTCCGTACCTGGCCGGCCGTTTGACGTGGCGCTTGATTCCCGGGGCAATGTTTATGTGACCGACTATGACCAGTCCAAAATCCTGATTTTTGATTCGGAAGGCGTGTTCCTATCGTCGTTCGGCACTCCGGGCCGCGGCCGGGCCGAGCTTTACCAACCCATGGGTATTGATGTCATTGACGCGGACGCACCGGACAATTTCTACCACGAGGATTTCATCGCGGTGGTGGACAATGAGGGGCACCGCGTGTCCAAATTCACGCGCCAGGGCCGGTTTGTCAGCAGTCAGCAGAACTCAGACCTGGGACTGGTCGAATCCCGTTTCCTTTACGTGGCGATTGACTACTACGGCAGCATCTTCGTCACCGACGAAATCAATGACCAGGTGCACAAGTTTGACCGAAACCTGGAATACGTGATATCAGAAGGCCGGACCGGCACCAGCCGCGGTGAATTTAATTCTCCCCGCGGCATCGCCATTGGTCGGCGGTTCGGTCAGGTCTTCATCTCCGAACGCGAAGGCGGCCAGTACCTGTGGATCGCCAGTGACGCTATTTTTGTGGGCTGTTTTCCCTCCGCCTTCACGGCTTCCCAGCCGGGCACCACCGTTGCTTTATATCTCACCGATGAAAGCA
>CBFGIH010000275.1:0-2157 GCA_965648775.1 Caldifarciminota bacterium
CCGCACGTAGATCGAGTCCAGATATGGTTTGTACCCGGCAGCCAGCACCGAATAATACAGCCAGCCCGGAATGTCAGTTTTAATCCGGGCAGTGATCGAACCCTGGCCAGAATCTTTAACCAAGAAGTCGCCGGGCTTGTAAAACACCGCGTAAAATTTGACGCGGGAAGCGATGCTGATGCTCAATGTGTCCAGGCCAAGCCGGAGTGTGTCTTTGTTTCTTAGGATTGTGCCGAACGCGCAGGGGATTGTATCCCAGAGGGTTACCGAGGGATCGGCCAGCAGGTTCAGGCTGAACTGGAAAGAACGTTTCCAATTGTCCCAGTAGATGGCCTGTGGAATCCAGAAGACCTTGGTGTAAGCGACGGCGCCGGCCAGGGGTAAAGAAAACAGCGAATCCAGCATGATTGCAGTGTAGGCTTCGTGGTCGCCGGCCGAGCTGGAATACGAAGGGCCGATGTAGCCGATGCCGCCGGCCCGGCGGTTCATCACCCAGTGCTCGCCGAGCGCGTCCAGCGGAAACGGATTGGTGTAGCAGGTGATGGCCCACATCAGGGGGTGGATGATCTCGCTCGGTCCCAGGGAATCAAAAAAGAAATTGGTTGCGAAAATGCGCGGACTAGACTTGATGCGCAAAAGATTGACGTCGCCGTGGGCGAGCACGCCGATCATGTTCCAGTTCGAGTAAAGCGAGTCCTTGAACTGAGCCAGAGACGGCTCGTTGATGAAGTTTGAGTCAAAATGCGCCGGCAGATGCAGGGCCAGCCGGCTGGCGGCGGCCCGGGCATCGCCCGGCGACCACCAGTTAGCCGAAACAAACAGCGCGCGGTTAAATCCGACCGGGTCCTGCGGCATAAGGTAGGATCTCAATTTTTCCTGGTATGCCACGATATCAGTATCCGAATGGGTGGGCAGGCGGCCGACGAGCACGTCCGGATACAAATCAATAGAGTCTTCAATTTCTCCGAAATTCTTGTCACCGTCGCGATTCCAGTCGCCGTCCAGATCCGAAAAGTATAAATCTGTGGCGATGTGCGTGGGCCAGGGGCCAACCAGGGGTTGCATGGTTGCAATCCGGGTCGGCACCGCGGGCGGATCGCCACCGAGCAGAACGAAGGAAACGCCCCATTTTTCCACAGCGTCGCGGATAAAACATCGCAGGCGTTCAGCGTCATCCACGCCCGGGTAACGAGCCGTGATCCAGTTCATGGTGCGGATGCAGGTCAGAAATCCGAAGCGCTTGCGGAACTGGCTGTATTTTTCATAGGCTTCAGCCTGATCATCGGTGGTGATGATTAACAGATCAACCGGCGGACCAATGAGCGAAGGCAAGCCGGTGAGCGCAGGATCCTCTGGTTGGGGCTCAGCGATCGCCGTTAATTGCGAAACCGGTTCCGCGGTCAGGGCTTTTGCCAGGCGCGAAAAAACCGCGGCACTGATACTGGTCTGGCGCGCGGGCCGCACGGCGTCGGAAACGGTCACGGTTTCTATGGCCAGACAGATTTTTTTTAAGACCATCAACCGTTTGCTTTTCGGTTCATACTTGAACGGAACGATTGACACCTGGCCCAGGCTGAGGCCCCGCATATTGCCGGAATGAAAGGTCAGGACCGGGCTGGACGGATATGCCTGATCTGAATTGTAAAATACCGGATCAGGGACCGCCGGCGGCGGTGTTTGATCCAGTGCCACGGCGGGCGCTTCGGGAACGATATTCCACGATCCAGGAAGCTCGCGGTATTCGGTTTCCAGG
Organism: Caldifarciminota bacterium; assembly: GCA_965648775.1. Classification (GTDB taxonomy): domain Bacteria; phylum Hydrothermota; class Tepidihabitantia; order SM23-42; family JAOAFX01; genus CBFGIH01. Next base: position 1,754 of record CBFGIH010000275.1, read on the forward strand.
ATCGTTATTGATTTTATGCGCTGCTGATCGGGAAGTAAACGGCTAAAAGTGGTCAGGGGCAGGGCGGGCGCACCAGCCTGGCCGATGAGGGCACCATTGGTCAGAATGATCCGCTGTCCATCCGGTTCGTTTTTAATTTCGTATTTTATTTCCCCAATCGGCACATCCCAGATCAATCCGAATATGCTGGATAATAGAAGCAAACTGGCGAAAATTGGTTTCATGGGTATTTTTAATTACCTAAATATTATTGTATTATACTTTTCCGATAAATGGTTGTCAAGGGAATAAATCCGGTTGGTGAACTGCGCGTCTTCTAAAGGGATAAAAAAGGCCGGGCAAGTGGCCCGGCCTTTTAAAAAAGCCGATTTTACGGCACGAGGACCAGACTTTGCGAAACGGTG
>CBFGIH010000276.1:0-2155 GCA_965648775.1 Caldifarciminota bacterium
AAAAAGCAATATCGCCCATAGAAGCCGTGGGAATGAATGGTTTTACCGATGATCGCGTTCGGAGTTTGACCATGATCAATCGGCCTTAGCGGTTGCTTTTGAAGAAACCGAAGTTAAAAAATCAATCAAAAGCATTCCGCCTTCTTCCATTTCCCGGGTAAAACGGTTAATTTTACCGGTTAAAATAATGTGAACGATGGCCAGTGGAGCAGCAATTAAAAGTCCCCATTTGGTCGTGATGAGCGCCTCAGAAATGCCGCTGGCGACAACCGTCGGCTCCACTTCGCCGGCCGCGGCAATGGCGGCGAAAGACCGCATCATACCCGTGACCGTACCTAAAAAACCCAGAAAAGGCGCGACCGTGGTCAAACCGGCCAGCAACGCCATGCCCCGGTCAAGGAAAGCCAGCTCCTCCAACGCGGCCCGCGCCATGCCTTCCTCCATACCGGCTTTGCCTTCGGCCTGCTTTTCCAGGATGGCCTTCATGACTTTGGCGATCGGTGACGGTGTTTTATCGCACAAATCCATGCCGGCTTTGATGCCGCGCTCCTGAATGGTTGACCTCAGCTGTTGCTGAAACAAACGCGGTCGGAGGCGCGTCTTGACATAAAGGGATATAATCCGTTCAATGACAATGCCCAAACCCAGGATCATGCATATTAAAAGCAACCACATCACTGCGCCGCCGTCTTTGAATTCCCCGATCATACCGCGTTGACCTCCTTTATGTGCCGATAAAACTGCTGTGTCCGAACCGCTCGCCGAAAATTACCGTTGTCCGATTAGCGGGAGCTGGCTTTGTAATACAAAACGCCTCCGATCAAGGCAAAAAATCCCGACCCGAGCAAAAGGAAACTCTCCACGCGGGCCAGGCTTAAAGAACCCACGATCAGATCAAAAAGATCCGCGGGTCCGGCCGTGCTGAGCAGGGGAAAATAGAACACAATCCGGTAAATATGAAAAATCGCCAGGCCGACCAGACAGAGACTGCCTAAAATGGGAAAAATCCAGATCGCCTTGCCCTGGATCAAAACTAACAGTCGTTTGATAATCAAACCGTAAAAAAATAAAGAAAAAACCGCCAGGGCAATGGCAATGATGAACAGCAATTCCGCCGGAATATCAGCTCTCATGTTTCCCCCTTATTTCCCTTTGGTCACACGGTAAAACCGGATGCTTGACAACAAGGAAAGAATGCCGGAAAGGAGAAAAAACCCATAGGCGAGGTAGTTGACGCCGCCCTTGGGCAGCATCATCATGCCGCTTACGCCGCAATAAATAAGCTGGATTACGGCAAAAATAAGAATGCCCGTGGGCGAGAACATCATGAATTGCCAGTTAGTCCTCTCGCCCAGGACAATTTCGTAACGGCGGGCAATAATTCCCAGAAACAAAAAGGCCAACCACAGCAGAATCGCACCCAGCACTAACAGGTAATTGGGCACGACCGCCAGGGAAGTGTACTGTCCGGCATCAATGCCGAAAGGAGCGCAGAACAGGAAATAATCGACCATCTCATTCCTCCTTGCGTTGAATCACTTAACCTTCGCCAGCATTTTGTTTATCAACTCGCGGCCCTTAGACGGGCCGATGATCATGCCGGCCGCCTTACCGAGGGCCAGAATGAACCGCCTGACATCTTCTTCGCTTAATTCATTGGGATTGAGACGCTGGGCCTTTAACTGATTCTGATAGATGCGGTCGGTGAAATCGCCGACATATTCCTTGAGAATCGCCTTGAGCTCATCGAGGAAGGCAGGGGAAAAAACTGTCCTGGCCTTGACTTCCGGCACCTGGGGCTGGGCGTGCAAACTGGCTTCCATCTCCTTGATCAGCGCCAGTGTTTCCTCGGGGCTGCGCAAGGTGGCGCGGTCTAAAAGACTGCCGGCCATCTTCTCCTCATCGACCTTGAGAATCAAGGATTTCGCCTCACCGATGATTTCGATGCTTTCAATCTTAATGCGGCCGACGGCATCGATGCTTTCATAAATCACCGTGCCCATCTGCGATATCTTGGATTTGAGTTCGGCGTTTTTATCCGTGACCGTAGTTTCGCCCGTGCGGGTGACGATAAACGGACAGGGCAAGCCGTTTTCCTCGAAACGATTCAGCGTTTGTTTGTCCATGTTATCCCTGCCTCATGCGCTCGATGACG
>CBFGIH010000277.1:0-2147 GCA_965648775.1 Caldifarciminota bacterium
ACCTTTAATCGCGCCGGACATCGGCATCCTGGCCAGCGCCGACCCGGTGGCGCTGGATCAGGCGTCACTGGATATGACGCGCGACGCGATCGTCCGGGCGCATCCGGATCTGGATCCGGATGTCCAGCTCGCGGCGGCCGAGCGGTTCGGCGCCGGAGAACGCAAATATGAAATCAAAAATTGCTGAGCTGAAGAAAAAGATCAAGCACCTGGAAACGCTGGTGGACGCGTCCCTGGTTTTTTCCTCCACCCTGGATCTGGATGAACTGCTCAACCTGATCATGCAGATGGCGGAAAAAACCCTGGAAGCCGAGGCCTCGTCCGTTTTCCGCATTGACGAGGAAAAAAAGGACCTTTATTTTGTCACCGCGCGCGGCGCCAAGGGCGAGGCGGCCAAGGAGATCCGGGTGCCCATGGGCAAGGGAATCGTCGGCTGGGTTGCCCAGCATGGTAAGCCGCTGCTCGTGGCCGACACCGCCCGGGACAAACGTTTTTACCGGGTCGTGGACAAGAAAACCAAGTTCGTCACCCGCTCGATCCTGGCTGTGCCCCTGTTTATCAAGAAAAAGATCGTGGGCGTGGCTGAGGTGCTGAACAAAAAGGGTAACCGCCGCTTCACGCCCGACGACCAGGAAATCTTCATGGCCCTGGGCAACCAGATTGCCGTCGCCATCGAAAACGCGTCGCTTTACCAGGCCCTTGATCAGTTGTTCATGTCGTCCATCCGTTCCATCGTCGAAGCGATCGATGCCAAGGATCCTTACACCAAGGGCCATTCGGTGCGCGTGGTGGAATATTCGCTGATCATGGGCCGCGGTCTGGGCATGAACCGCGAAGAATTGAAAAGCCTCGAAGTATCCGCGATCCTGCATGATGTCGGCAAGATCGGCATTCCGGATGATATCCTGCGTAAGCCCGGCCGCTTGACCGACGAAGAATACAATTATATCAAGCAGCATCCCCAGTTCGGCGCGGAAATCATGACGCCCATTAAACAGATGAAGGCCTTGATGCCCAACATCCTGCATCACCATGAACGCTTTGACGGCCTGGGATATCCTCATGGCCTTAAAGGGAGAAAAATACCGCTCTGCGCCCGGATCATCGCCGTTGCCGATTCTTTTGACGCCATGACCTCGGGCCGGCTTTACCGTTCCAAGTTCACGGACCAGCAGGCCTGCCAGGAACTGCTTGATCACCGCGGCACCCAGTTTGACCGCCGGCTGGTGGAGCTCTTCATCAAGCACTATGTTCAGAAAGATTAGCGTCAGCGCGCTGATCGCGCTCGCCAGCGCCCTGGTGGTCGGCGCGGTTACCCTCGTGGACCGGACCTGGCGGCCGTTTGAAAACCGGATTTACGATCTCAAGTACCAGTTTCGCTATCCGGTCAATGATACTCTGCCCGCCGCGCCTCTCAATGAACGGATTGTCATTGTTGATATTGACGAAACCAGCCTGGCCGAGCTTGGTCGCTATCAAAACTGGCCGCGGATTTATTTCGCGGAAGCCATCCGCTACCTATCAGACGCGGCCGTGGTCGGGGTGGATGTGTTTTTCGGTGAGCCCGACACCCTGCCCCTGGTCTGCCGGTCGTACTACCAGAAACCTAATTTTGATTCTGCCATGACCGCCGTGCTGCGCGGCCAGCCCAATATCGTGCTGGTCTCATCCTTGAACCAGCCGCCGATTTACCACGGCCTGGCTCACGTCGGCCTGGGTGAGGTGGTGCCAGATGATGACGGCGTGGTTCGGACCGGATTCCGCGTATTCGGCCCGGAAACCACTTTTGCCGCCCGGATTGCTTCTCTGGTTAACCCTGCCCGCTCTGGACCAGACCGCTTCCGCATTCTGTACATGAAAAAAGGTTCGTTTCGGCGCATCCCTTTTGCGGATGTTTATTTTCAACGCGTACCGCGGGAATATTTCCACAACAAAATCGTTTTGATCGGCGGCACTGCCCGCGGTCTTTTTGATTACCGCTCAGTCCCTTTCAGTCGTTATTTTCCCGGAGTGGAAATACATGCCAATCTGGTAAACAGCTTTATTAATTCCCTTAAAATCAATGAAATTCCGTCGTTTTTTATTATTTTGCTATCTTTTTTATCAACATTCTTTATCGCGGTGATGGTCATGTTTTTTAAGCCCCG
>CBFGIH010000278.1:0-2141 GCA_965648775.1 Caldifarciminota bacterium
TCCTGGGCAACCTTGATGATTTTACCTTTATCGCCGGTCAAAGTGGCTTTGATCAAGCCCTCCTTGACCGCCCGGCCGACGGCTTCAATCGTATGCGGATCTTCGCCGCATGCAACCGCGAGCCGTTTCAGGGTTTTGCCCTTCACGTTATCCGCGATCTGTTTCAAGCTGGTGATCATAATATGCTCTCCTTTTTATGTGTTATTCTAAGTAAATTTTGGCCTTTTCCTGGCCGTTGAGAACGCGCAGGGCGGCACTCGCCAGCGCGATCATCTCGTTCTCACCAGGGAACACGAAAATCCGACCCAAAAACGAAACGCAGCCTTTAATTTCCTCGATGAATTCCTGACAGAAAGCCAGGCCGCCGGTCAGGATTATACCATCGACCGCGCCCTTGAGGACAGCGGCGCAGGCTCCGATTTGCTTGGCCACCGTGTAGGCCATAGCTGAGAAAAAAAGCGCAGCCTGATCGTCACCGGCTTTGATTCTCTGCAAAACAATTTTCATATCATTGGTCTTGAGATGGGCAACCATGCCCCCCTTCCCCGTGAGCATTTTTTTAATATCATCCCGGCTGTATTTTCCGGAAAGAGTCAATTCCACCAGATCCCAGGCGGGAATCGTGCCCGCTCTTTCCGGCGTCAGCGGCCCCTCGCCATTCAGGGCATTATTAACATCAACCACCCGGCCCAGGCGATGCGCGGCGATCGAGATGCCGCCACCGAGGTGACAGACAATTAAATTGACCTGCTCATACGGCCGACCCAGAGCTTGCGCCGCCAGCCGCGCCGAATATTTATGGTTGAGGGCATGAAAGATGCTTCGGCGTTTGATCTCGGGGATACCGGTCATCCGAGCCCAATCTTCAAACTCGTCCACCACGACCGGATCCACGATAAAAGCGGGAATACCCAGGGGCCGGGCAATCTCGTCGGCGATTAAACCACCCAAATTGGAAGCGTGCTCGCCCTGGACGCCCTGGTATAAATCCGCCAGCATGCGGTCATTGACCCGGTAAGTCCCGCTCGGAATCGAACGAAGCAAGCCGCCGCGGCCGACCACCGCGTTCAGTTGCCGGACATCAAAGTTCCTCTCCCCCAGGAATTTCAAGATGACATCTTTGCGGAATCCCTTCTGATCTACAATCCGGTTAAAACCGGCCAGTTCTTCCGCCGGATGAGCGATATTCTCCGAAAACCGTTCTTCGTTGTTTTCGTAGATGGCAATCTTGGTGGAAGTGGAACCCGGATTGATGATTAAAAGCCACATGCGGTTCTCCCTACGATTTTTTTGAGTTCGGAATTTTTTTCAACTTCTTTCTGGAAAGCCATTTTTGCCACCGGTGCCATCACTGCCGGCAGCTTCGGATTCTTCTCGCATTCGTGTGCGAACGCCATGGCGCGCAGGGTGTTAACATAGTCCGGATGCTGAAAACGGTAGGTGAAATGGGTGTGAATGTCGTAAGTGCCGTCCACCAGATGCACGACATCCTCAATGAACACCCGCTCCTCATCCGTGGGAATGACAAAGATTTTCACTTTTGACCCGGGCCCGGTGATATCGCTCTCCGAATTTCGGGTCCGGGCGATTTTATTTTTTTCCGCATCATAGATCACGCCTAAAGAGTCAAGTCCGTCCAGGGCTCGGGCGCGGATGATGTCGGACATCTCTCCCACGCCCGCAGTGAAAACAATCGCATCAATGCCGCCGACCGCGTAAGTGTAGGCACCGATGTATTTTTTCAAACGGTAACTTTCGATATCAACCGCCAGCTGACATCGTTTATCACCCTCGCGGGCGCCTTTTTCCACGTCACGGCGATCAGTAAAGCGGCCCGTGATTCCCAGGATCCCTGATTTTTTGTTCAGGATGCTGTCCATTTCTTTGGCCGTTTTATTTTCTTTCTGCATAATGTAAAAATCGATTGCCGCATCGTGATCACCGGCGCGGGTTCCCATCACCATACCTTCCAGCGGGGTTAAACCCATGGAAGTGTCAAAAGAAAGACCGTTTTTCACGGCGTTGGTGGAAACCCCGTTGCCGATGTGCATAATCACCAGGTTACACTTAAAGGGATTTTTTTCCAGCAGCACCGCGGCGCGTTTAGCCGTGTAGAGAAATGACGTGCCATGAAAACCATA
>CBFGIH010000279.1:0-2139 GCA_965648775.1 Caldifarciminota bacterium
ACCATACCGCCGGACTCCGTATTTTTCATACCATTCATAGGGAAGGGCATAAATATAGGAAGAAGAAGGCATGGTCTGGTGCCAGGCCGTATCCATGATCGCCATGTGCGGAATATCGGGCATCAATTCCTGCGCTGCTTCGATGCCCATGATATTCGGCGGATTGTGCAAAGGCGCCAGGTCCGACAAGGCCTTGAAGGTGTCGAGAATCTCTTTGTTGATCACAACGGATTTGGCAAATTTTTCGCCTCCATGCACGACGCGGTGACCGACCGCGGAAATTTTCTTCAAATCATTTATGACGGCATTGCTGCCTTTAACCATGGTGTCCAGCGCCAGCTGGATGGCCTGTTTGTGATCCTTGCAGTCTTTTTCAATTTTGACCGGTTCCCGGCCCGGAACTTCATAAAAACAGAAGGATCCGCCAATCGTTACCCGCTCGACAATGCCGCTGGCCAGAGTTAATTTTTGGTCCCAGTCGTATAAGCGGTATTTGACCGATGAACTGCCGCAATTGAGACACAAAATAATCATCGCATAACCTCCTTCAGGTATTAGATTTAAGTCTTGTTCTCAATCATGAAGATAAAATACTTTGTAACTCTTGCTAATGATATCTATAAGCGGAGAAAAGTCAAGCATTTCAGGACTTTTCGCTAAGCTTTTTGGTTAACAAAGGGACAACTTCAAAAAGATCGCCGACAATGCCATAAGTGGCAACCTTGAAGATCGGCGCCTGTGGATCCTTGTTGATCGCCACAATCGTTTTAGATGACTGCATGCCGACCAGATGCTGGATCTGCCCGGATATGCCGCAGGCAATATAGATTTTCGGACAGACCGTGCGTCCGGTCTGTCCCACCTGATGGGAATAAGGAATCCATCCTGCATCCACTGCGGCCCGGGAGGCGCCGACGGCTCCGCCCAAGACATTGGCCAATTCTTCGATCAACGCAAAATTTTCCGGTCCCTGCAAACCACGGCCGCCGGAGACAATGATATCCGCTTCCGCCAGGTTAACTTTTGATGTCAGGTCCTTGATGAAATCAAGAAATCTGATACGTTTGTCTTCAATCTCCGGTTTAAGGGATTCGTCAATAATTTCGCCGGTACGATTCTTTATCGGCGGCGATTCCGGCATTACCTTGTGCCGGACCGTAGCCATCTGGGGACGATAATTAGGACTAATGATCTGGGCCATGATGTTGCCACCGAAAGCAGGACGGGTTTGAATCAGAATTTTTTTCTCCGGGTCAATATCCAGTCCCGTGCAATCGGCGGTCAACCCGCAATAAACCTTGACCGCGATCCGGGACACCAGGGATCGACCGCAAGTGGTCGCGCCCGCCAGCACAATCTCGGGCCGATATTTATTGATCAAGTCTACTAGAACTTGCGTATAATTTTCCGCGATAAAATGCCGGAGAATTTGATGGTCGACCACGAAGACCTTATCCGCCCCGCGCTCAATCAGTTCTTCAGCTCGGGAACGGACATTATAGCCGAGCAGGGCGACTCCGACATATGTGTTTAAATCCTGGGCCAGCAGGCGGGCTTTACCAAGCAATTCGTAGACCACCGAACTGATGATGGTTTCGTGCTGTTCGCCGAAAACCCATACGCCCCGGTAGGCGCTGAGATCGCGGCCCGGCGACGTTTCTTCCTTTTCAATTTTAATCGCCTCAAAACCGCAGGCGTCAACGCAGGCTCCGCAGTAATTGCAGCGGTCCAGGTCAATGACGGCGACCCCGTCGGCAAGAGCGATGGCGCCAAACGGACAGGAGTTCACGCAAACGCCGCAGCCGTTACAGAGTTCGCGGTTAACAAGAATGTGGCTCATAGTATCCCCTTGATTTCGCGGGCGAGTTCCGCCACCATTTCATGGACCTCTCCTTTCAGCATGCGGCCGCCGGTTTTGGCGGGCGGATTGAAAATCTTTATCACCTGCGTGGGTGAGCCTTTCAATCCCGCCTGGTGCTCGGACACGCCGATGTCTTCGTGATTCCATACGGTTATCTTTTCTTTCCGGGCGCGCATTTTACCTTTTAAAGACGGCAGGCGGGGCTCGTTGATCTCTTTGACCACGGTGATCAACGCCGGCAGATCAACCTCGATGATCTCATATCCTTCCTCCAGCAG
>CBFGIH010000280.1:0-2130 GCA_965648775.1 Caldifarciminota bacterium
GGCCAAGGCCGGCATGATCGCTATGAGTAAGACCATTGCTCGGGCTTACGGCAAAAACAACATCATGTCCTTTGTGATCGCGCCCGGCTATGTCCGAACGCGCATGACACAGGCATATATCCGGGAAAAAGGGGAAAAAGAAATTGTCCGGGAGCTGGCCCTAAACCGCCTTACCGAACCCGAAGATATCGCGCCGGCCATCGTCTTGCTGGCCAGCGGTCTCATGGACCACGCTACCGGCGCCACGCTCGACATCAACGCCGGCAGTTACGTGCGGTGAGCGTCCGCGGGTCTTTCCAGTCCTTAAAGAAAAGACAGCAGTGCTCTTCGGAAACGTGGATAGGTCAGGAACAAGCTCACGGCCATGAGCGCGTTACCGATTACGAACATGACCGGGAGATGGGATTTCAGGAAAACAACCAGCGTAACAAAACGAGTCAGCGCAAAGTAGGGGCCGGATCGCAGGACGGAAAAATGAAGCAGATAGGGCATGATTAAAAATCCCAGGATCATGGACAGCGCGCTGATAGCCAAGTATTGGTAAAACCGGCGGGTCGGTTTTTCTGTATCGGCCAGACGCAGAAGCTTGAGTTCCCGGATCACCCGGCCCTCGATCTCAGGCGCGGCGGACCCCCGTGCCAGTTCGCGTTCAATCTCGTCTTCGATCAGCATTTCCTGCTGGCAAACCGGGCATTGGCTGGCGTGCCTCCGAAGCGCGAACGCCTGCTCCTCGGTCAGGTTGCCCGAACGCAGGGCCGGGATTTTTTCGGTTTCAGAACAAAATCTCATGTTCATGTCCTTTCAATAATGACCTGAGCCGGCCGCGGGCACGCTGGATGTAAACGCGCACGTTCGATTCCGGAATCTTCATGGCCAGCGCCACTTCGCGCAGACTCAGACCCTGATAATAGGCGAGCACAAGCAGCATGCGGTCGCGGGGACTTAAGCAGGACAGGGCATGCTGGATTATCGCCCGCCTCCTTTCCACGGCTGGATCAGCCGCGGAAAGGATTTCGCCCGTTTCCTCGAGAGAAACCGTTGGCTTTCGTCTCTCCGAACGCAGATGATCGAGGGCGATGCGTCGGGCGATCGCGCAAAGCCATGTTTTGAAAAGTTCGTCCGACCTCAAATCAGGCAGGCGGCGAAAAGCGCGGACAAACGTATCATGAGTTAAATCCCGGGCGATATCCGGGTGCCGTACCATTCGGATCATGATCGTGTAGATCAGGTCTTTATGACGGGCGATGAGTCGGCGGACGGCCAACTCATCGCCCGTCCGACTTTGCGCAACGAGCGGTGCGATATCGTTCTGGTTCGAAGACACTATGGCTTGGTCTTGGGTTTGCCGATGAACCAGATGATAATAAACGCCAGGCCGAGAAACAACAGAAAAGCGGACGCCCCAAAAGCAAAACGCCCTGCGTTACCGCCCATAAAAAATGAATTCCGTTCGATCAGCGCCATGACCGCCAGGCCCAGGGCGACCGCGATTAAGATAATCCCCCGGCGTAACCGGCGATTGATATCCCGGCCGCTCTGATCGCTCTGTTCGTTGAACATCCGCTTGATGTCTTCGGGACTTTTGCCCATTTCGACTGCCTTGACCATGAGCTCGTACTTTTTCTGCCTGGCCTTATGCTCGGCAATTATGGCGACGATCCCGATCGCGATTGGCCCGCCGATGACGATCAGGATTGCGAAAATTCCGGTAAAATCCATGGTCTGCCTCCTTATACCCTTAAGACGTCAGGGTGGGCCGTAATGTAACACCCCGGTTGCCTCCATTATATCATCATTTTCCCCCCAGTCAACGCCGTCAAGCCGGCTGCTGGTTACCGGGATAAATTATTGACAAGGCCGCTTTATTTGTTAATATATATGTCGTGACGCCATCAAAGGAGCCGGCATGCCTAAAAGTCCCGTCAGGATTGAAGACCTTTATCAAATCAAATATTTAAGAGAAATCAGCCTTTCACCGGATGGCCAAAAAATCGCCTACACCTTGGAATGGATGGATCGGGCCGACAACAAGTATTACTGCAACCTGTTCGTGGTCGATCGCCGCGGTCATGTTCGTTGTTATATCCGCGGCAAAAAGGCGGTTCGCCAGCCGCGCTGGTCACCGAATGG
>CBFGIH010000281.1:0-2128 GCA_965648775.1 Caldifarciminota bacterium
TTGATCGGTAAATTCATGAAATTCACGTAATTAATCGGCATCATTATACCCAATTTCCGGTTCCTGTCAATAATATGACCGATGCCGAATCTTTTTCATTCGCCCGTTCTTTCCGGTCTATTCTGTTAACCGGCCAGATCAGATAAATCAACCTTAATTTTGTAGTTTGTTTTGGTCTGTTAAGATTTTATAATTAAAACTAAAAAAACAAACCCAAAAGGCTATATAGGTGAAAGCGGGATATTACTTGAAGTAGTTGACCGCGTTCTTGAAGATTGCCAGGCCATCGCCTTCCTCGTCCACGTGCTGGCGCGTACGCAACGGATGTTGAAGGTGCGATACATGGCGCTCCGGATGCGGCATCAGGCCCAGGACCCGGCCGGTCGGATCACTGATCCCGGCGATGCCCAGAACCGAGCCATTGGGATTGTCGGGATATTTCGCCGGGCGGCCGCGATCATCGACGTACTGGAAGACCACCTGCCGCTTTACCTTTTTAAGCACGGCCCGATCCCTGACCACGAATTTACCCTCGGCGTGGGCGACCGGTAAGTAGATCACTGGTTTGATGCCGCGCGTGAAGACTGACCTTTCCGACCAGACCCGAAGATAAACCCAGCGATCCTCAAAACGCTCTGAATCATTAGTGATCAGGCTGACCGACTGCGGTCGGAAATAACCGGCGTAACCCGGCAGGATGCCGCATTTAACCAGTACCTGAAAACCATTGCAAACGCCCAGCATCAAACCGCCGGCATTGAGAAAAGCCAGAAACTGATCCCGGTAACGGTTTTCAATCTCGTTGGCCAGCACCTTGCCCGCGGCGATATCATCGCCATAGGTGAATCCACCCGGAATCACCAGGATCTGGTACCGGGTCAGATTCTGACCGCGTAACCGGTCAATGTAAATTAACTCGGGCTGACCACCGGCTAGTTCAAAGGCGTAGGCCGTTTCCCGGTCGCAATTGGTCCCGGCGGCGCGCAGGACAGCAACCCGCGGTTTCATTCTTTTAAATGAATATACAGGGCGCGGCGGTCCCGCCGGAACTGCAGTTTGTCTTCCCGGGCCAACCAGCCCAGCGCCATGAAAAACTGATTCTGGGGCAGGCCGGTTTTTTTCTGCAGCCGGGTGATGTTAGTTTCACCTTCTTTTTTTAGCACATTCCAGATCGCGCCTGCCGCCAGACCGATCTCCGTGATCATAATTGCCTCCTCAAATTTTATCGCCGACTTCTAATTCAGGTAACACAAAATTGGGCTCATCGAGATGGCACAGCCGCAGCGGAGAGTATCTAATTAATCGTGAAGCCCATGCCGTCCGCGGCGGCTTCGATGAGATATCCGGGATAAGCCGTGCGGTATTTCTTCACGATGTCGTTGATGAATTCGTCAGTGGTCGGCGGATCGTGATGGGTAAAAATGACATGCCGAACACCGGCGTCGCGCGCCAGTTGCATGACCTGGCTGTAAGTGGAATGACCCCAGCCGATTTTCTGAGGATACACTTCGTCCGAATAAGCGGCATCGTGGATCAGGACATCCGCACCGCTGGTGAAATTCACAAAACGGCGATACCGGGTTTTGTTTTTCGGGTATAAAAGCTCGTTATCGGTCATGAAGACGAGCGTTTTCCGGCCTTCGCTGAAGCGAAGGCCCCGCGTGTAATTCGGATGGTTCATCGCCATGGTTTTTATGCTCACCGTACCAATGCGCAATTGATTACCCAGCGAACGAAATTTGAATTGCGCCGGCAGGTTATCCAGGGTAATGGTCGGGAAATAAGGGAAATTCATCTGGTAAGAAAGCGCTTTGCGCGGCGTTGATTCCCGGCTGGAACCGTAAATTGAAATCTGTGTGCTTTTTAAATATACGGGCACAAAAAAGGGAAATCCCTGTAGATGATCCCAGTGGTAATGTGTTAGGATCAAATGCAAAATATTTTTTTTGTTTTTTATCAGATCCGCGCCCAGTTCCCGGATGCCGGAACCGGCGTCAACAATGATATTGTCGCCCTTTGATGACTCCAGGTACAGGCAGGTGGTGTTGCCGCCGTAATGATGGGTTTTCTGATTGGCCACGGGGATTGAGCCCCGGCAGCCATAAATCTTGACGAACATTATGTTTTT
>CBFGIH010000282.1:0-2126 GCA_965648775.1 Caldifarciminota bacterium
GGTGTAACCATATTTATACACTTCAGAACCCTTCGCCAGGCAGACCAGGGCATTATTAATCGGCGAACCGCCGCCCGTGACCGTGATCGTGACATTCTGATTGCCGACCTGAATCACGGCCGGATAGGTCACGGCCAGGTTGCCGGGAACATTGGTCCAAAGCGGTAATTCCGGATCACCCAGCAAGTTTAACTCATAAATGCACCAGCGGGTCATGTCATACTGATTGCCTGAATCGGCATAAGGCACCCAGACATCTTTATCCACCGCCAGCACATTGCCGCACTTGTGTAATCCGCCCTGGAAGATCTTGGCGTAAAAAGTTGTGTCTAATCTTTCTGAAGGACCTGGCACATAGCTGCTGCCCACATACGCGCCCCAGCCATAACGCGCGTTCATCATCGCGACGACCAGTCCTCCACCGACCCGGTTTACCAGGTGCTCGGCAAAGCAGTCGCCGCCCGACGTCATTAGATCCCAGCCGCCGGTCATGCAGGCAATGGAGATGGCAATGCCCTGTTTATCGCCATTAATCAGGGCGTCCGCGTTGGTCGAACTCAAGTAGGGCGTGCTGCCCATGTAAATGCCGTTTTGATCGCCGTGGCCTTCCCAGGCGCCCAGGCCAAAACCGACATTCATGGAATCAATCATCCGCTGGTTGGACAGCGTGCCTTCGCGCTCATACAATTTGCCGTCAACCCATCCCGCCGGCGTCATATTGGCAATCGCGTTTTGCATCGGTCTTTCTTCATAACTGGACCAGAGAATCGCGGTGGGCAGGAGCATTTTTTTCAAATAACCGGTTGGTGGATTTTTCTCGTAGGTGAGCGCTTTATAAACGAAATTCTGCGCCTGGGCAATCGTGTACACAGAGGCCCGACCAACATACATGTCGCCGTACATGTTGACATTGTCGGTGCGTTCGCCGTATATATGATCGCCGTCCGCATCCCAGGTGCCGTCCAGATCCGAGTAGTACAAATCCGCGGGCAGGCTGTCGCCGTCCGGACCGCCGGCGGAAATATACCAGGCCTTGCGCGTCGGCACTAAATTTTGACCGCTGGACTTATAGTCGCCGGAACCGCCCAAAAGAACGAAAATCGTGCCCCAGGTGTTCTTGGCATCCAGAATGAACTTGCGGACTTTTTCCTGGAGGTCATAACCGGTATAGTTACTATTGATATAAGAAATTTGCACCACGGTTGCGGGTAAGCCTTTCTTGGTCTTCCAGTTTGCCAGGCGCTGAAAGATCGTGTCCAGCGAAGGCGAACCGCTGATGATCACGTATTTGTAATCGCCGGGCGGCAAGAAAGGCGAACCGTGACGGGCGATTTTGGGCGCAAAGGCCTCCACCATTTCCGGATTGACCACCAGGGATTTCACATCCGCACCAAAAACATCGCGCTGGTCAACCGTGGCCACCGTGTTATCGGTCTGATTTTCCAAATAGTGGAGTTTGTACTTTACATGCGTCGTCAGGGTTAAAGTACCTGAAGCCGGCTGGAAATGGAGGGGATATATCTCCACGTGCGCGATCTGGTAATTGCTCAGCGATCCCGAGCCGGCCAGCCGGATTTTTATTTCCGGATAATATTTATTAGAAGAATAGATATCCGGCCGGGGTTCGTAAATTTTCGGAGTAAAATCCCGGCCCGGCATGGGCAGGGGCACGTCGGGTTGAGCCGGAACAATTCGGTATGTGCCCGGCAGTTGAACCGTGTTTTCCGATATGAGTTCGACCTTGGTCGGAATCGCGCCCGCGGGAATTAAAACCGGCTGGATCAATCTGGGCAGTCGCGGTTCGCCGGGTTTGATACCGGCAATACCGCCCTTGAGTTCCACTACATCATAATCCTGAACCCGGGAAAAAACCAGGTCATTCGGCGAAAATTCCGCTTCCTGAATTATTTCACCGGCCCAGAGACCGCTGACCATCAACAATGCGGTCATGGTGATTATTTTTCGCATCCTTGCCTCCTGCTTTGCTTTTCAAGAATAACGTTGATGGTAATCAACTACCCCTTGATAATTCGGTTGGGGTGGGTCCGCGGGCAAGCGCCGCGTTCCCACCCCAACCCTAAACCGGGAAGGCCTATCTTAACAGCACCGCCTTCTCCACC
Source organism: Caldifarciminota bacterium (assembly GCA_965648775.1). GTDB lineage: Bacteria > Hydrothermota > Tepidihabitantia > SM23-42 > JAOAFX01 > CBFGIH01. The sequence continues at coordinate 2,121 of CBFGIH010000282.1, forward strand.
GCCTCC
>CBFGIH010000283.1:0-2120 GCA_965648775.1 Caldifarciminota bacterium
TGAGGTTTGGACATCAATCCCCGGAGGCCGCAGATCTGACATGCCTGGTTGCGCGAACCGCGCGCGCCGGAATCAACCATCATGAATAAAGGGTTAAAGCCCGAACGATCCTGGCTCAGTTCCGTGATTAGCTGCTCCTCAATTTCCTGGGACACACGCGTCCAGGTGTCAATCACCTTGTTGTAGCGTTCGGTTTCCGAAATCAAACCGGCCTTATGGGCGCGGTTAATTTCCATGATCTCCCGGATACCGGTATTCCAGATTTTTTCCTTGCTGCTCGGGCTGATCATATCGTTGATGCCGATGGTCAAACCAGATTTTGTTGCCATTTCAAAACCGATTTTCTTCAGATCATCCAGCAAAGCCACGGTTTTTTCGGTGCCGAATTTGGTCAGGCTTTCATCGACAATACCGGCTAAAAGTTTCTTGTTCATGGTCATATTTTTAAACCGAAGTTCCGGAGGCAGCAGTTCGTTGAAGATGACCCGGCCGGGCGTGGTCGTCAATACCTTGTGATTGAAAACATATTTGATCGGCTGGTGCAGCCTGATAAAATCATTAGCGAGCGCCAGGTTAATCTCATCCAGATCCGTGAACATCCTCGGCCGGGAATCGCTCCGGGAGCCGTGATCGACCCGTTCCTTGGTTAAATAATGTAGGCCGATGACCATATCCTGGGTGGGCGTCATCATGGCCCGGCCGTGCGCCGGCGAGCGGACATTATGGACAGACAACATCAAGAGGTAACACTCCATGATCGCTTCCGGTGAAAGCGGAACATGAACACTCATGGTGTCGCCGTCAAAATCCGCGTTGTAGGAAGAGCAAACAAGCGGATGGATGGCGATCGCGCGTCCCTCTTTCAACACCGGCAGAAACGCCTGGATGGAAACCCGGTGCAGGGTGGGTGCCCGGTTGAGCATGACTGGATGGTCCTTGATCACATCCTCAAGAATTTCGTACACCTCGGTGGAACGGGCCCGGACCAGACGCCTGGCGCTCCACTCCGAATCCACCACGCCCCGTTCCTCGAGTTTCCGGGCGATCATGGGCTTGAAAAGTTCCAGCGCCATCTCTTTGGGTATGCCGCATTGGTATAATTTAAGGTATGGATCCACGACGATGACCGAGCGGCCCGAGTAGTCAACGCGCTTGCCCAGCAGGTTACGCCGAAAACGGCCCTGCTTGCCCTTGAGCGCGTCGGCCAGCGATTTAAGCGGCCGGTTGCCGCGGCCTTTGATCGGCCGCGAACGGCGGGAATTGTCTAACAAGGCATCGACCGCATCCTGCAGCATCCGCTTTTCGTTGCGGATAATCACCTCAGGGGTTTTTATGCCCGTGATCAACGAACGAACCCGGTTATTCCGGGTAATGACCCGTTTGTATAGATCGTTTAAATCTGAGGTTGCGTACCGACCGCCCTCCAGTGCGACCAGCGGCCGCAGGTCCGGCGGAATGACCGGGATCCGCGTCAGCACCATCCATTCGGGACGGTTGCCAGATAACCGGAGAGCTTCGGTCAGCTTGAGTTTATTAAGCAGCTTGGCGCGGCGGGCCTGCAGGGTCTCCTTTTCGAGCCGGATACGCAGATCAGAAGAAAGATTCTCCAGATCGATTTCCTTGAGCAACTCATAAATTGGCTGGCCGCCCATTTCGGCTCGGAAACCTTTGTAGCGCTCCCGTGCAACCTGGTATTCTTCTTCCAGCAACAGTTCGCCCTTGTTATGCGGCGACTCGCCCGGATCCAGCACCAAATATGCCTCATAGTTTAAAATTGCTTCCAACTGATTAATGGACAGGTCCAACAGCAAACCAATCTTGCTGGGCGGTATCTTGTAGAAGAAAATGTGCGCTACCGGGACGGCCAGATCAATATGGCCCATCCGATCCCGCCGGACCGACGCGGACGCCACTTCGACGCCGCAGCGATCGCAGATGGTTCCGCGGTATTTCGCTTTTTTATACTTTCCACAGGCGCATTCAAAATCCTTGACTGGTCCGAAGATCCGTTCGCAGAACAATCCGTCTTTTTCCGGACGCTGAGTCCGATAATTGATGGTATCCGCCCTTATCACTTCGCCCCGTGACCAGGATAGGATCGTTTCCGGCGAGGCCAGGCT
>CBFGIH010000284.1:0-1764 GCA_965648775.1 Caldifarciminota bacterium
TTCCGCAATGCGGGCACCGGGAAATTCTTTTTGGACCCAGCAGTCCAGAAAATTCCTGGCCCGCTCTTTGGTCACGGACGGCGATATGCCCAGGCCCACATTGGCTGAGACCGCGGATTTAGGAAAGATCCAGGCATATCCGCCGGGCGCGAGATGATTTCCGAATAAAAGATGGGTGTAGCCGGGGGCAACCTGGATATTGTCCAGCCGGTACTGGGCGCAGACCTCGATTTCTGACATACACAACCGGGTTTTGAGTCCCAGCCAAGCGCCGACGCGGGATGCGATGCCATCCGCTGCGATCAATTGGCGGAACCGGCAGAGCCTGATTTCTCCGCCGGTCACGAGCCGGACGAGATCATTTTCCACGGCGATCGCCCGGGTCGATAGCATAATCTGCGCGCCCTGGCGCCGGGCGTGCTCGGCCAGCGCCGGATCAAAGACCTTGCGTTCAAGAATCCAGCCGACGGCCGGATACTCGATTTTAAATTCATCGCCATCCGGCCCCCGGCAGATTGAGCCGCGCAGTTCGGCTGCGATCCAGGCCGGGTCGAGCTCGAGCCAGCCCTTGATCGTGCTGCGCGAAAGACCTTCGGCGCACTGCAGGGGAGTTCCAACCTGTCCATGTTCTTCAATCAGCAAAACCGATAAGCCTTCGGCGGCGGCGGTGGCGGCAGCCATAGAGCCGGCCGGCCCCGCGCCGATGACGATGGCGTCATAGGTTTCGATGTTATTTCCCATCTTGTTTCTTTGGCTTCAGGTATTTCCGGTCTTTCAAATTGTCCGGCAGGTACTGCTGGTTTACCTGGGTGTTGGGATAATCATGCGGGTACTTGTAATCTTTGCCGTAACCCCATTCTTTCATCAAACGGGTCGGTGCGTTCCGGATATGCAGGGGCACGGGTTCAGCCATCGTGTTAAGCGCATCCTGTTTGGCCGCCGCATAGGCAAGATATGTTTCGTTGCTTTTCGGCGCCCGGGCCAGGTAAACCACGCACTGCGCCAGCGCCAGATCGCCCTCGGGTCGGCCGATGAAATCCACCGCGTCCCGGGCGGCGATGGCCACGACCAGGGCCTGGGGATCAGCCAGGCCCACGTCCTCGACCGCGAAGCGGACCAGCCGCCGGGCGATGTAAAGCGGATCCTCGCCCGCTTCCAGCATGCGGGCAAGCCAGTACAGGCCGGCGTCGGCGTCGGAGCCGCGCAGAGATTTGTGCAGCGCGGAAATCAGGTTGTAATGTTCTTCGCCGGATTTGTCGTAGCGCAGGGCTTTTTTCTGGACGACCTCTTCCGCGGTGGTCAGATCGATTTTTTTACCCGCCGCGGCCAGATTGGCCAGTTCCAGCGCGTTTAAGGCCACCCGCGCGTCGCCGTCCGAAATGCCGGCAATGAAATTCAAGGCCTCCTCCGTGATTTCGCACCGGCCTGCGAATCCTTTATCAGAAGCCAGAGCGCGCTGCAGGATTTTTTTGATGTCCGCCGGCGACAGCGGATGAAGAATGAAGACCTTGACCCGCGATAGCAGGCTTGAATTCAATTCAAAGGAAGGATTCTCCGTGGTGGCGCCGATCAGGGTGATCGTCCCTTTTTCCAGATAGGGCAGGAACGCGTCCTGCTGGGCCTTGTTAAAACGGTGAATTTCGTCGATGAAAATGATCGTGTTGCGCTTGAAGAGCGAGGGCTTGCGTTCCCGTTCTTCCATGAATTTTTTTATTTCCACGATGCCGCTGGTGGCTGCAGAGAAAGATATGAAATCGGCGTCGA
>CBFGIH010000284.1:1774-2092 GCA_965648775.1 Caldifarciminota bacterium
GCCGGGCGATCGTGGTCTTGCCGCTGCCGGGCGGACCAAAAAGAATCATGGAAAAGATTCTGGACTGGGCAAGCTGGCGCTGGATGGGTCCGTTCGGGCCCAGCAGATGCATCTGGCCCAGGACGTCCGCAAAATCCTCCGGCCGGATACGTTCGGCCAGGGGAGCGTTTTCCATGTTACATTCCCCGGTAAGTCAGATACAGATAAAAAAAAGGAAGATTGAAGATCAGCGAGTCAATCCGATCCAGAAATCCGCCGTGGCCGGGGAACACATTCGAAGCATCCTTGAGATCAACTTCTCGCTTCATCGCGGATTCA
>CBFGIH010000285.1:0-2083 GCA_965648775.1 Caldifarciminota bacterium
GGCGGCTCGCGCGGCATCCTGGCGTGTGCCGCGAATTTCATGAACCCGGCCGCCGTAAGACTTGATTTGGGCACATTTTTCCGCGGACGTTCCGGCCGGAATAAAAACCTCGCACTTGATGCCCGCGTGCGCCGAATAAGCGGCAACCGCGCTGGCGGCGTTCCCGGAGGAATCGATGACCGCTTTTTTGATGCCTATTTCTTTCATATGACTGACGAGAACGGATGCGCCACGGTCTTTGAAGGATCCAGTCGGCATCAGCTGTTCCTGTTTAACCAATGCCGGATGGTTGGCGATCATTATTTCCAGCATAGGCGTGCCGCCTTCGCCGAGACTTACGATGTGATCTTGACGGGACACCGGGATCGCCTCCCGATAACGCCAGATAGTTGCGGACCGGTCTGGTAATCCTTTTAAAGGGAAAAAAGAAGTAGTCGTTATACCGAGCGGAGATCCGCAGCGGCAAAGCCAACCATGATCGTTGAGCTTATAGCGGCGGTGGCAGGAGGAACAGAATAACCAGCCATTCACCTCAGTCGTTCGCTTTCGACGGTGAACGCGAGGACGCCGATGCCGTCAATTCCCGCTTCGATGTAATCACCCGGTTTCATCGGACCGACACCTTCCGGCGTGCCGGTGGCGATGATATCCATCGGTTCCAGAGTCATAATCCGGGAAATGTAAGCAATCAAACGGGGAACATCATGAATCATGTCGCGCGTGTTCCCCTGTTGTTTAAAAGCTCCATTTTGCTTCAACCATATTGATAAATTCGCTGGATCGATGTTATCGGCGGGAATAATCCTTGGTCCCAGCGGTGCGAAGGTATCAAAACCTTTGGCGATCGTCCACGGCATGCCTTCTTTTTTCGCCTGGTTTTGAATATCGCGGGCCGTAACATCCACGATCACACTATAACCAAGCAAATGTTTTAAGGCATTTGAAGCATCCACATCTTTAATCCGGTCTTTGATGATTACCGCCAGTTCCACCTCCCAGTCCACGCGGCTGGACAAACTGGGCAAAATCACCACCCCCTGGTTCGGGATAAGGGCCGAAGGCGGTTTAAGAAAAAATTTCGGTGCTTCCGGCACCGTACCGCCCATTTCCGCCGCATGCGCCCGGTAATTTTTAGCGACGGCAATGATCTTGGTGGGATAAAGATCAATAATCTGCTGGTCAAAATCGATGCGCATAATCCATTTTCTATATTAACTTGATGCTCATTATGTGCTGATTATATTAAGCGCACCCTGAAAGTCAAGGCCACCATTCGATCATCAGCGATCTAACTGCCATGCCGGGAAGAACTAATGGACCACCGGGATCTCAGGCCAGTGCGTAGTGAAACGAGGAGTTTTACGGGCTTGTCTCATCTGCCATAACCGGCCAAGGCCCGAAACCGCGAATTTAACCGTATCAGCACCCCAGCGGTAATTGACCTCATCCAGGGCTTCCATAATGATTTTACGCCGGCCGCGGTAGGTGAATGGTTCAAAAAGATCAAGCTGAGCCTGATGCTCAGGCATGATGCCGGTCAGCATCACGCCGGCTTTTTTGTAGCGGTAACCCGGCCGGTAAATCTTCAGAAGAATGGCAAGGGCGCAGTGAATCAAATCCGAAGTAGAAGCGGTCGGCACGGACAAGCGTTGAGTGATAAAATTCGAATACTGCGGTTCCGCCTGGAAACGATCCGTGGCAATAAAAACATGCACATAAGAAGCAATTGATCTTTGCCCGCGCAGGCGTTCAGCCGCGGAACTCATATAATCCGCCACGGACTCTCTGAGTTCGGTCAGGGTTTGGACGGCCCGGCCGAAAGAACGGGAGCTGACAATCCCTTTTCTGGGCGACGGAACGGTTTCAATGTTCAGACAGGAAATACCTTTGAGCTCCTGAACGATCCGCAAGCCGACCACGGTGAGATGATCACGGATAAAATTTTCATCGGCGTCGCGCAGCTGCCGGGCATTTTTAATGCCGTGGCGATTTAAAAACCTGGCGTATTGATCGCCGATACCCCAGATTTCCGCGACGTCCAAACTCGCCAGCAAACCATTTATGTCTGGATGTGAACTAATAT
>CBFGIH010000286.1:0-403 GCA_965648775.1 Caldifarciminota bacterium
AAAACAGACCAGTGATAGAGGAAGATTAACAAATTTCTGGCCAAAAACATCAAGATCAACCCGCGGCTGGGAGTTCAATACCACGAAGCCGATCAGAAAGCCGACAACAATAATGACAAAAATCAATCCCAGAATGCGCATGCGGTTGCCTCCTGACAAATGATACATAATTAATTTTGATTGTCAAGGAGAACAAGCAGCCGCTTAGATCTGGTTGATGATCCGGAGGGGCAGCGCACCTCGAAGGCCGAGCCGTTCGCCGGTGATGATCAGGCCGGCAATGATATCAGGACAGCGGCCGATCTCGTCAAGTACGAATTCAATGTCCGCCGGGCCGCGCACGCGGTTGCCAAAATAAGTCGCGTAGGCGTCGGCCAGAGCAGTTTGGGCGCAGGCAATCGTC
>CBFGIH010000286.1:413-2050 GCA_965648775.1 Caldifarciminota bacterium
CCGGCCGAAGCTCAGGGAAGGGCCAACCGTGCCGGAAGAAGTGCAGACGCCGATCGGGGCGAAGCGTTGATCGATCTCCAGGCCGATCATGCCGGACAGGGGTGAGGTCCCGGCCTGGATTGCAACCAGGCAGGGTTTTTGAATGTCGAGAAAAACATCACCGCCGTTTTCCACCACAATTTCATTCAGATAAAACTTTTTTTTCAACTGGTGGCCCACGCTTTCTGCGATTGCCCCTGCGACCGCGGCCATAGGACCCACGCCGGCTTTTTGACCGGCCTGAAACATTTTTCTTACCAGCGCGGGCGCCCGGGCAGAAGGCCGGTAAGGCGTCAGGGCGCCCAGGAACGAATCGTCCACCCGGGCATAAGCGTCAATCTTCCGGCGCAATTCCTGTATCAAGCCGAACGCGGCTGATTTTACTTCCTCTGACGACTGCGGCCGGTCATGCGCCGCATAACCAATCCAGAGATCAGTTTCCAGGTATGCGATAGAAAAAGATTGGAAGCGGTTTAAGCCGGTTTTTTCCCGGTAAGTCCTCGGTTGGTAATGATTCATGCCGCCGCCATCCTTGAGTTTAACTTGACGGGCAATGGGATTGGGCGCTCTAAAAATCAATCGTGATGATGCGCAAGGGGCAGGCCTTGACGCATAGTTCGCAAGCCAGGCATTTGTCGGTCAGAAACTTCAATCGGTCATTTTTTTTATCCATGAACAACGCATCCATGAAGCAGACCGTGGTACAGATGCCGCAATGAATGCATTCCCGCAGGTTGATTTTAATTTTCCGGTTGAGCGGTATGACATGAATGCCTTCCTGGTGCAGAAACTTGAGCCCGCGCTGAAGGTCTTTTTCCGTCGCTTCCACTTCGATCAGTAGATGGCCTTCTTTACCGGCATTGAACTGGGCGCGCCAGATATTGACCTTGAAATTGTAGTCCTTGATCAAATGATAGGTGATCGGTTTATTAGAGCTCTGGGGCGGCATGTCAAGAATGAATCTTTTTTTCATATTAACGGCCCTCCCGGATGGTCAGCGAGTGAATTTTGGTATTTACCGGCAGACCCTGAACCGGTTGCGTGAGCGGGAAATCGCCACGTTTCAGCCATCGCTTGAGCTGGATCATGATCCGACGGGCCTGGTAATGACTGGAGAGCGGAGCGGTTTTGATTGATCGGCCGGCCACGCGGACCGCGCCGGAGCGGAGTTCAGCGTAACTGACGGTGCGGATAACCGGGTGGCCGGGCAGGCCGTAATCGTAAAGGCAGGTGTAGATATCCCGGTTGCGCACGGAAACGCGGCGGGCGATTTCCTCGTCGAGCACCGGGATCGGCACGCCGACGCCGACGAACATGGATATGCCGTAGCGTTCAAAAACCGCAGCGCGGAGATACGCCCGGTTCATTTTTTTGAGATCGCCGATCAAACTGAGCGTGGCGCCGGGTTTGATCGGCACCCGGTTCCGGCGACGCGGCTGGGAGGTGTTGAACTGGGTTCCATTCCAGGCCACATAGCCCGGAGCGCCGGCTAAAAATATGCGAGTTCCGATGCCGATCGTGCGCAGATCCGGATCATTGAGCAAGGGGCTTAATTCCCCGGTCGTGGCGTAAGTTGCGTTGCCGTAATTGGGCAGGAG
>CBFGIH010000287.1:0-2034 GCA_965648775.1 Caldifarciminota bacterium
GCCACCGTCGTCGGATCGCTTCTGGATCCATGGCCCGCGGATGATCCGCCTTGACCAGCAGCACCGCGTCGGCCCGCAAAAAGAGATTACGCAGACAGTAACCGATGTCCTTATCCTGGCTGCACCCGAAAACAAAAAAAATGCGCCTACCCCTGAGCAATAACAGGTTATTAGCCAGCGCCCGGAATGAATCCTCATTATGGGCGGCGTCATAGATAATCAGGGGATGCCGGTTGAGGACTTCAAACCGGCCGGCCAGAAACGTATTTTGGAGACCCTCGGTTATCGCTGAAATCTTGATCTGGTAGCCATTCTTTTTTATCTCATGAAGGACCGCCAGGCTGATGCTTAAGTTTTCAGCCTGATGATAACCAGCCATGGACAGACAGGCTTTAAAACATCCCAAAGCTCCCTGGATCTCAAAAGTGGTGCTGGATAGTTCCGCCTTGATGATTTTTACCTGATGCACTTGGTCAGCCCGAATAATGTTGGTGCCGGTTTTGCGTGCTTCCTGTTCAATGATTTTCATCACCGCCGGCCGCTGCTGGTTTGTAACCAGGATTTTGCTACTGCCGCCCGCTGGCTTCATGATGCCGGCTTTTTCGTAAGCGATGTCCGCCAGATGTGTTCCCAGCAAGTTGGTGTGATCATAACCGATACGGGTGATAACGGAGATCAGGGGTTGGCTGACGTTGGTCGCGTCCCGGCGGCCGCCCAGCCCGACTTCCAGCAGGTTGAAGTCGGTTTGCCGCTGGGCGAAATGCATAAAAGCGGCCGCGGTGACCGCTTCAAAAAATGTCCGGGCGCCGACCCGGCGCCGGTGCCGGAAAACGAAACGCAGCCGGGCAATACGGGCGGCGAATTCCCGGTCAGAGATCGGCTGTTGGTTGACCATGATCCTTTCATTGATCGAAAGCAAATGCGGAGATGAATAGCGGCCGACCTGGTAACCGTGTGCCTGCAGGCAGGCATCAATGATCGCGGCGGTTGAACCCTTGCCCTTAGTGCCAGCGATCAGGATGACATTGCGCAGGCGGCGTTGAGGATCACCAAGGGCCGCGAGCAGCCGGCGATAGCCATTTAACCGATAATTGTACGTGGGGAATTTTTCGTAGTTCACCCGGGCGTCGAGCCATTGGCGCCAGGCTGCGGTCTGGGAATAGAAGTGTTTCACGCTTCTGCGCTGGCGCTGAGCGGTTTCATTTTCAGGGCGATGTCCACGGCCGGCGCCGAGTGAGTCAGGGTACCGATCGAAATGAAATCGATGTCCAGGTCCTTGAGCCCGTCAATGCTTTCCATGGTAACCCCGCCGCTGACTTCGATTTCGATGCGACGGCCGGCATCCAGGCGTCGGATCTGATCCACTGCCCGGCGCAGTTGATCCTGGTTCATGTTGTCCAGCATAATCCGCTGAACTTTCAAGGCAATGGCTTCCTTCAGCTCCTCCGGGGTTCGGACTTCGACTTCAATGAATGCTCTTCGCGATTTATTCCGCACCGCTTCCACGGCCCGCGTGATGCTGCCGGCAATCTGGATGTGATTATCCTTGATCAGAATCATGTCATACAGACCGGCCCGGTGATTGTAGCCGCCGCCGGTCCGCACTGCGTATTTTTCCAGGGCGCGCAGGCCGGGTGTGGTTTTGCGGGTGTCCAGGATTTTTATCCGGTTGCCCGCGGCCTCGACAAACCGGCGGGTGAGGGTGGCAATACCACTGAGGTGCTGGAGAAAATTCAGAGCAGTGCGCTCGCCTTGCAAACAGCCGGCCGCAGGTCCGATCAAGGTGGCGATCGCGCTGCCGATCGTGAATTGCTCGCCGTCGTGCATCTGGGCTTCAAAATTGATCCGGGAATCCAGTTCAGCGAAGACCATCTGTGCCAGTTCCAATCCGCACAGGACCCCGCTCTGCTTGGGAAAGATGATGCCCAGCACGCGGTCTTGATCACTGACGATGGAATTGGTCGTGATATCGCCACGGCCGATGTCTTCCTTGAGCGCTTGTCGGACCGCGGTCCGGAAATACCGCTTGATTTT
>CBFGIH010000288.1:0-2005 GCA_965648775.1 Caldifarciminota bacterium
TTCATCGGCGTCTCGGTTACCCAGGTGCCGGTGCCCGGATAATAGGCCTCGGCGACATTAGTCTCGGTGGCAGAGCCGTAAGCACCGCCGACCGTGATCATGAAACTGCGCAGGGAATCCGGCATGAGAGTGGAACGCGGAGTGGGCATGATGCCGGAAGCCATGGACCACGTGTTAGTGGCCGGATTATAAACATAAACATACTCGTTCTTGGCGCCGCTGTTTCGCGAACCGCCGTAAACGTATATCAGGTTGTTGTACGCCACACTGCCACAGTACCGGAGGGATTCGGGCATAGGTGCCCGGACCTGCCAGGTGTTGGTGGCAGGATTATATTCCTCGTTGGCGTCGGTGTTGGGATAACCGGCGGGTCCGGTCTCGCCGCCCATGACATAGACCCGGCCATTAACCGCCGCCGCGCAGCAGCCATAGCGGGGCGTCGGCATGTTCGCCAGGGACGTCCAGGTGTCGTTGGCCGCGTTATAGGCATCCATCAAGACCGAGGGCGTACCGACATAAGCCGTGTCAATGCCGCCGGCCACGTAAAAGATGTTGCCAATCGCGGTAGCACCGAACGCCTTGCGCTTATTGATCATGGGCGCGGCAAAAGACCAAGTATTAGTAACCGGGTTGTACACCTGATTGGCGCTGGTCATGGAATCGTAAGACCAGATGAGCGAACCGCCGAAACAGTAAACCAGTCCATTGTAGGTTTCACAGCCGAAATGGCTGACACCGATGGGCATGGCCGCGCGAATATTCCATTGAATATAGGCCTGGCCGGCCATGGGAAATAAAATCAATATTAATGCCAGCCGGATGGATAAACTTCTGGAAAATTTCATTTTCTCCTCCATCAACAAATAATACTAATTCAAACTGGGGACTTTTCGGAAGCGCTCAACGGTTTTTTGAATCACATCCCTCATTTCCTGTTCCAGCAAACCCGATGAGATCAGCGTGGAGCGCTCTTCTCTCGCGGATTCGGCCTCAAAAATCACCTCAAGGCCAACCGTTGATTGATTGCGGTCGTCGGCCGTCACCGTGACGATCAAGCGGACATACACGGCATCGGCCGAGGATTCGGCAAGATAGCGAGCGGTTTCTTCCCGGGTAAGCATCTTCGGATCGGTTTGATAGATAAACGCTTCTTGATTAAAGAGTTCGGTGGTCTGGTATCCCCCCTGGTCGAGAAGATAACGAACGGCCAGGCCGACCGCCAGGTGATTAACCGAGCATTTAACCGTTACCGTGTTCGCAAAAATAACGGTCTCCAGCAAAAGAAAAAAAGATATTATATGCGGACCGCGCATACTCTCCTCCTTGAAGGATAATAAAATTTTTTAATATTAATAAGAAATTAATAAAATGTCAATAATAATATTAGGTTTTACTCATTGATAGATTTGTATGTGCCGGCGCAGGCTTTGATAAAGCGGCTTGCCAGCTTTTTGCAATTTTTCCTCAGCTTGCTGTAGACCCTTGATTAATTCGTCAAAAGGTTTTTGCCTGGTCGCCTGGCCGCCCTGCTCTTCGATCGTCTTGACCACAGTCTCCTTCATTTCCGCCCGTAAAAGTTCCCAGAGATCCTTGCCCTGCAGATGAGCGATCATGCGGCCCATGGCCAGCGACATGGAAAGAATCGCATTCATGCCCAGATTACCCTTGCGCTGCATGATTTCAATCGCTTCTTCGTCGCTCATATTGGCCGGTACCTTGCCGCGTTTGACGGCGGTTTCCTTTTCTAACTGCAGGAGTTTCCGGTCCACCTGAGTTATACGCTGGAACTCGGTGACTTTCTTGCCGAGAAATTCGGGGGCGATGATGTTAAGAACATTGTTGACCGCATTTTGACATCCCTTGCCTTCATAACGTTGAACCCGTTTCCAGAGATTCTTCAGTTCCTCGTCGTTCTTAGCTAAAATATCGGCTTCGGCCATGCCTTTCTTGAACTTGTAGGTCTTATCCGGCTGGCTGATGAAGAGTTCTGGATATTTTTCCACCA
>CBFGIH010000289.1:0-2001 GCA_965648775.1 Caldifarciminota bacterium
TATGAATTAATCAATCCGCCGAATCCCGGCATCCGTTTTTTTGAAAAAGACCGGACCGACCGGATTAAAACCGTCCGCTTTTACGAACAGGGAGCCCGCCGCATTGAACTGGTTTATGAAGGCCCGCGTGAAGTATTCGGCCTGGAGTTATCAATCGGCCTGTTCCATCATAACCTGTCGCTGGACGGTCAGTGGAACCTCCGGGAAGTCCAATCAAGGGAGGGGTTAAAATCATTTACCATTCAGGCCGACGGCCTGAAACCGATCACCATCAGTTCTTCATCAGCTTTCAGTTTGCGGTCTTACCCGATTGAAACCATTTCCTCGTCGGAGGCGGGATTTGAGCGCAATTTTCAAGGTTTTTGTCTGCTGCTGGTCCTGACGGGATCGACGGCGGTGACGATCGCTTTATGAATCTGCCGGCCGTGGTTTTTCTCACCATTGTTTCCTCTTGCCTGATTCTTGATAAATATGCGTTCGGAGAATTCGGTTTTTCCCAGCCGTTGATCGCCGGCACCATCATCGGTGCTCTCTGCGGTGACATGCGGCAGGGAATATTGATCGGCAGCGTTTTTCAGTTGATTTTCCTGGGTGGACTGCCAATCGGCCGCGATATTCCACCCGATGGTCCGGGCGGCGGCCTGGTCGCCACCGGCGTTTATTTCCTCCTGCGGCCGGATTATTCTCATGCCGGAGCTTTGACCGCCGCGGTGCTGCTGGGCTTGGTTGCTTCCCTTGCGGGCGGCGCGCTGGAAATTGCCGTCCGGCGTCAAAATGAGAAACTGTATCATGTATTCGTGCGGCAGGAAAACCGATTTGCGTTCGTACATCTCGCCGGTGTCGCCACCGCTTTTATCCGCGGGCTGCTTCTTTTTTCCCCTTTTTTCTGTGCGGCCGCGCTTTTCCGGTCACCCGACCTGCCCTCGGTCCGACCGGAGTTGATCTTGATTATTGCCCAAAGCGTCGGGCTGGCGAACGCCATTTATCTTTTTATCAAGAAAAAGACTTTCGTTTATACCCTGATTGGAGGCTTGTGCGGCTTGGCTTTATTCGTTTGATAAAACTGTTTTTTGCCAGCCTGTTTATTCAGAGCTCATGGTCCTTTTTTTCCATGCAGGCCATGGGTTTTTTGTTCACGCTGTATCAGGCGTTTCCTGATTCCAGACAACGCCGAGAAATTTTCCGGGCCCACAAGGGATTTTTCAACACCCATCCTTACCTGGCCTCCTATATCATTGGCGCGGTGGTGCGAGCCTATGATCAGCAAGACCAGCCGGAAGAGACCGCCAAATTCATTTCCATTGCCCAGGCGAGTTTCGCGGCGGTCGGTGATCAACTATTCTGGCAGACTCTCAGACCCGCTCTGCTCGTCGCGGCCGTGGTGATCAGCCTGAAGACCAATGTTCAGGGTGCCCTGATTTTCCTGATGATCTACAATCTTTTTCATCTGGGGCACCGAATCGCCGGCATCCAGCACGGCTACCAACGCGGTCGAGATGTGATTTACCTGCTTAAAGCGCGGCGGATCGTGTTGCTGCAACAGGCCGGAGAAATTCTGGGTGCGTTTGTGATGGGCTTCCTTCCGTTTTTGACGCCTCGCTTTGCCTATTCGCTGTTGATCGTGCCGCTGACGGCTCTCTTCCTTTTGTTGGTGCTCAAGCGCATTTCGCCGGTCTTGATTATCTTAGTGGTATTGGGTATACTAATTGGTTCGATTATCATCACCAACTGAGGATAGATTATGATTAAGGAATTGATTACGGTCCTGAACGAGAACGGCCTGCATGCCTTGCCGGCTTCCCGGTTCGTCAAGTTAGCCGAGAAATTTCAAAGCGAAGTGCGCTTGATCCGCGACGGGGTTGAGGTCAGCGGCAAAAGCATCATGGGGATTTTAACCCTGGCCTGCGAAAAGGGCAGCAAGATCATGCTCATCACCGAGGGACCGGATGAAAAAGAGGCCCTGGCGGCCCTGCGGAAGATTCTCGAGGGTCAGGACTGATG
>CBFGIH010000290.1:0-1976 GCA_965648775.1 Caldifarciminota bacterium
TGTCGGTCATACTAAACCCGCCTTCATTATACCGATATTTCACTCCTCGTCAATTCCTAATAATCCAGCTGAGGGGCATTCCACCTCTTTATTCACTTGATTTACCTTGGATTTGAGGTATAACTAATCATGAGGCATCGGATAAAACCGCGAATTATGATGGTTAAAAGCGATCAACCGGTACGCGAACTCGAATTCGACTTCCAGGCGTCACTTACCACCCAAGAGCGGTTTACCATGATGTTCCTTCGGTCCAACCAAATCAAGGAGACACTGACCCGCCATGGGTATCGAAAACCGGTTGAGATCATTAAACGTTCGAAGTAAACTTTCCGAGATTAACTAAAAAGACCGAAGAAAATAAAAAGACTATGTAGTTGTGTGAAAAATGTGCCCGGCGTGACTTGAACACGCAGCCTAAGGATTCGTAGTCCTTCGCTCTATCCAGTTGAGCTACGGGCACAAAGAGGGCAAAACCCCCTTTTCTCCAAAAAGTTCTTCGATACTTTTTGGAGGCCTCATATTCCCCAAGGCCGAGTAAACTATCGCCTTCGGTATAAGTTTTATTGCCGTGCACTGCTTCGCTCGGCTTCCTTGTCACATCGAATCTATCGATAGTGCCAAGGCACAAAGAGGGCAAGCCCCTGTTGACTTGTGCATCCCACACCACCAATTATTTGTAATACAAATGCGGGACTTTTCTCCAAAAAGTTTTAAGAACGCAAATCAATTATACCGATATTTCGGGTTTAGTCAATTGTTCTGTTTCAACGTCCATTGGACAAATTGCATTTAGTTAGTTGGAGATTTTAAGGATTGAACCGGCCATAAACCCGGGTATAATATTATACCCTTTGAGGAGGTTTTATGGACGAAGTTACGACCACCGCAGTTGAAGAACAAACCCCGCCGGGCAGCACCGCTAAATTAATCCGCCGGGTCCGGAAGGCAACCGAGCGCCGGTTCACGGCCGGGGAGAAGATCCTCAGGAAGTAAGCGGAAAAGAAGGCCTTGAGAATGGAACGCAGAGAGCTAATAAGGAGCTGAGAGAACGAGACCGGCAACCTTAAAATGTTTCCAAGGGTTTTATTCAAACGTACGTTTTACGCAGAAACATAACATTGATCGTCGCCTCGTGTTTTTTTGAAGGATACGTAGAAGTCATCGCCTCATGTATTCCTGAAAATGCAATGGTACGACGTGAAGGAAAGGTCGGTTATTTCCTCCGAATACACCACCTCGCGGCATTCAAAGGCTCTTAACAGGCAATCCTCGAATTCCCTCTTGTAAAGCAAATAGGGAATGTCTATGTCCTGCAGGCTGTATTTCTGGCCGATCATGTCGGCGGTGGTCTGGTTATAATTCTGATCGACCTTAATATTATAAACCGTATTTTTCGGGTTCTTCATGAAAACCTCCTTTTTCTTAAATTCCCTTATCCGCTACGACAAAATAACGGCCAGGCCGGAATTCCAGGATCCGGCTCCGGACATTCAGAATCGTTGGCTGCCCGATATTCATGTGGGCCAGATCGCTGTACATGATCGTGAGGTCCATGTCCGTGTCCCGGTCCCGAAGGTGGGCGTCCGCAACCCGGAATTTGGACAGCAGGTAAACCGCGTTGAGCATGGTCCTCGCCTCGACCGTGTCCAGGATACCCACGTCGCTCAGCCTGCCGACCCGGTAGCCGTCGGCGAAAGCGATGCCCCGGTTTTCGGGCCAGCCCAGGTAAGTCAGGAACCAGGAACGCATTTCGCGGACACAGCTCAGACACACGGGCGGGCCTTTCCGGATGCTTTTCCATAACGCGTTCCCTGTCTTGCACCGGTAGCAGATGATCTTCCCGTCGGGTCGGCGCGGTATCTCTCCAGCAAAGTAAAGACGGGAATGGAGGAGGTTAACGCCCAAACGTAGATCGATCGCGTGTTCCTCGTCCCACGGCGCGATGAGATCGGGTAATTCCTCGCAGTCGTGCA
>CBFGIH010000291.1:0-1904 GCA_965648775.1 Caldifarciminota bacterium
AGCAGATCATAAAACTGATCCGGGGTCAAATCACGAAGCAAAATGCTGTAAAAATTATCCATGGGTCTTCCTCATTGACGGCGCTGGATCCGGAAGGGCGCCTTAAGCAGAGTGGCAAGCGGATGAAATTGAAATTCCCGCTTCCGGTCCATGACCGCGATGACCAGGTTCGGAGCGAATTCCGCCATGACCTGTAAACAGGCACCGCAGGGGACAATTGAATCAAGATCAGGCGAATAAAGCATCAGCAGCTTTAAATTCCGCTCGCCGCGCACCAGGGCGGAATAAAGCGCGGTCCGTTCCGCGCACATGCACAACGAAAAAGAAGCGTTCTCAATATTCATGCCGGGATAAATACGGTCCGGGCCGCAGTATAAAACCGCGCCGACGCGGATGCCGGAGTAAGGGGCATATGCCGCGGCCGCTGATTTTTCAACCAGCCGGATCAGGTCCCGGGCGATCTCAGAAAAACGCTTGTCCATGATTTATCCCCTCAATACCAAAGCCGACCGCGATCGTCTGGGCGACATCCGCGAAAGTGGCGCGAACGCCGAGCGGTAGCGCCGGCTGGCCCGGCCGGTATGCAAGGATCGGCACGTATTCCCGGGAATGATCGGTGGAAGGCGTGGTCGGATCGTTGCCGTGATCAGCCGTGATGAAAACCGCGTCGCCCGGCTGGATCAGCGATAGAATCTGTTCCAGTTCCGCGTCCATTTGTTCGAGCCCTTGACGAAACCCCTCGACATCATTGCGGTGCCCCCAGTCCATATCAAACTGCACGAAATTGGCGATGATCAGACCCTGGTGGACCTCGCTCAGGGCCCGGCGCACGAAGTCCGCGCACGCACGGTTGTTCACCGAATGATAGGTGACATCGTATCCCCGGTTGCCGAACAGGTTATCAATTTTACCGATGGCGGTCACCGGATGGGCGTGTTTTTGCAGGCGGTCCAGCAGGGTCGGCACCGGCGGCAGCAACGAATAATCGCGGCGATCCGGTGTCCGGTAAAAATCCGGTGCCTGACCGGCAAAAGGCCGGGCAATGACCCGAGCCACGCCGTGTTCTCCCTGGAGCAGGTTCCGGGCGACCTGATAAATCTGCGGCAGGGGAAAAACATCAACGTGGCAGGCGATCTGAAAGACGCTGTCCGCGGAAGTGTATATTATCGGCATGCGCTGCCGCAGGTGTTCGGCACCGAGCTCCCTGATGATCTCCGTGCCGGAAGCCGGTCGATTACCCATGGTTTTAAATCCGATGGCGGCTTCAAACTGCCGGATGATTGATTCGGGAAATCCGTTCGGGTAAGTGGGAAACGGTCGGTCCAGGATCACGCCCATCAATTCCCAGTGACCGGTGGTGGAATCTTTGCCCGGCGATCGTTCCGCCATTTTTCCCCAGCAGGCGTCGGGCAGCGCGGCCGGCGAGACACCGGCGATGTCCGTGATATTACCCAGGCCCAGGCGTTGTAAAAAGGGAAGATTTAATCCGCCGCAGGCCTGAGCCAGGTTGCCCAGCGTATTGCTACCTTCATCATGATACGCCGCGGCATCCGGTAACGCACCCACGCCGACCCCGTCTAAAATCAATACGACCGCCCGCTTCATTAAAATTATTATAATCAATAAAATAATTTTGTAAACCCTGTTAAAGTACTCTTGATTCGTAAACCGGGTCAACGGGCAAAGGTGGTTTAGCAAACGGCGTAAAGGAACCGACAGAAAGGATCGCCCCGCACCCGGGCATGGGTGCGGGGCGATCAGAACAAATGCCTGGTGTCGTTTGTTACTGATTACTTAACGAGCACCAGCTTGTGCGATGCAACGCGGCCGTTGGCTTCCAGGCGGACAAAATACACACCACTGCGCAGGCTGTGGCCGGTCTCATCTTTCAGATCCCAGGCCAC
>CBFGIH010000292.1:0-1822 GCA_965648775.1 Caldifarciminota bacterium
ATTCAGGCGCTGAATCGCGTAATACAGCCGCGGGTTCTCGCCGACCACGCTGCGGGTCGTTTCGATCTGCCGCCGGAAAGTCGTACTGGCCGAAGCGCAAAGCTCGGCAATGGGCAGGCCGCTCTGGACTAAAAGCCGGGCGAAGATGATATTGATGGCATGAGCCAATACCAGACTGTAGGCAATCAATCGGTCATGCCGCGCCAGGGTGATTTTCACCAGCCTGATCTGCGGTCCCCGGAAAAGAAGCTGAAGACGACGCAGCGCCGCTGGGCAGCCGCAATCGCAGAGACAAACAATTTTAGGTTCCAGCGGCCGGATCATGGGGCCGAACATGGGATGAATGCTGGCGATCGTCAGACCCCGGCGCCGCGCCCGGACAATCGCGTCCTGGATCGGCGCTTTCACGCTGGCGATGTCGAAGACAATGCCGGAATATCGCAGTTCCGACAGACGTTTGATCACCGGCGCGACCTCATCCATGGGGCAGGCGATCATGACCATGGTCGTTTTGTGCAGGCCATATTCCAGGCTGGGCCACGAGCCGCAATCAAGTGCCCGCGGGTCAAAAATTTCGACCTGGTGGCCCCGTTGACGCAGGAAACGGGCAAACCAGCGCCCCATCGCGCCGAACCCGCCCACAATCAGGATGCGCTCCGGCCTTCCGCTGCGCGTTCGATCAAAAATGACCTGCTGGGATAAGCGAGAACTATTCAGAATCACGTCATACAGCGCCCGAAGCACTTCTGGATCTATTCCGGAATTCCGGCCCAGGGCTATGGTCTGGCGCCGCACCCGGGCTTCCACCCGGCGATCAAGGATCGGCCAACCCAGTTGTTTTTTCAACCGGCCGATCCGGTTGGTCAATTGAAAACGTCGTCCGAGCAGACGCACGATCTCCGCATCAATCCCAGCCACTTGTGTCCTGAGCCGTTGCAACCGGATTTGTTCGGTCATTGCCATCGCCGCCGCCTCAGTTCGGAAAGGATGTCATTGAAGTCAAGCTGATTCTTGGCCATGAGCACGGTCAGAAAATAAATCAAATCCGAGATCTCCCAAATCAACTCCTCACGGGTCTGGGCCGTGGTGACTTCTCCGGCCTCTTCGAGGATTTTTTCTTTTAACTGATCGGCTGAGAGCCGGGCAGTATAGGAAGCAGGGGACGGATTGGCCAGGCGATCGCCGATCACCGCCCGCAGTTGTGCTAAGTCAAACGGCCGGCCACCAAAACAAGAGTAATTACCTTCATGGCAGGCCCAGCCCTGCTGGCGAACCTGGGCCAGCAGCGTGTCGCGGTCACAATCGGTTCGGATTCTTAATAATTCCTGATAATGGCCTGAAGTCTCGCCTTTGTGCCAGAGCTGGCGCCGGGTTCGAGAATAATACCACATCGTGCCACTTGCAAAAGTCTTTTGCAGGGATTCCTGGCTGGAAAAAGCCAGGGTGAGCACGCGGCCATTTTCATCTTGAACAATCGTGGGGATCAACCCCTTATCCCAATCCAGGCTGGCTATGAACGCCTGATTCAGGTCCAGCCGGCCGGTATACAGGGACATGCCAATCTGGCAGTTCACACCCAACCGGCTCAGTTCCTGAATGTCTTCCAGAGTGGTAATGCCGCCCGCCACGGTGATTTTATGAGGGGAGGCTTTGATCAGACGGTGCGCCATCGCCAGGTCAGTGCCGTTCATGCCACCCTCTTTTTCCACGCAGGTATAAAGAAATTCACCGCAATACGGTTCACACTCCCTGATTGTGGTCAGCAGGTCCAGGCGGGTGTCATGGGTCCAGGCGCGCGTAAGGATCCGGTCGGCCCGGGCAT
>CBFGIH010000293.1:0-1822 GCA_965648775.1 Caldifarciminota bacterium
GCGCACGCTCGGATTCAAATCCGGAATAGGTATTGAACGGGGTGATAACCGGCCCCTCATCCCTCCCCGGGAGCTCGCGGCCGCCGGCCGGGCAAACCTGCTTTATTTGGCGTCCGACGCCGGTACGGGCAGTATCATCAGGGTTTTCAACATCAATGACGGCCGACTGGTCATGAAAAAGAGCTTGCCCCGGATCCTCGACTTCAATTATGATGCCCGGCGTGCCTGCCTGCAAATTTTAGATGCCGAAGGACGGCTCAGCGACTACGGATTGGACTTGAAAAAAATCCGCGGCATCAACCTGCCGGCTACCAGCATTTCCTTCATACCGCAGGATGCCGGTTTCATATTATTCCGGCCGGAGGCGGTCGTGCTGGTTAACCGCCAGGGTGCTGTTTTGGACTTTCAACCTCTTCCTTTACGTCGTACTCAGAGTCAGTCCTGGTTCAGTTATGACGCAGGCATCGGCCAGCTGGACTTTTCCGTGGTCCGGGTACGTCAATTGTATTCCCTGCCCGAACCAGTCACGCGGTTCCACGCAGCCAATCAGGTTCTTGGTCTGGCCCTGACGGCCGGCGGCAAATCAATTCGCCTGGATCCGGACACGGCCGGCCTGGAATTGTCCTCACCTATTTCCTCGCCGCCATTGATCACAAACGTTTTCCTGCCGGAGAGCGCGGATTCCCTGTGGTATTTGCAGTTGGGCGCTTTCAGCGCTCAAGATAATGCCGGCAGAGTCCTGTCAGAATACCGGGCTGCCGGCCTGCCGGTATCGCTGGATTCGGCAGATCTCTATCGCGTGCAGCTGGGCGCTTTTGTTGACAAAAATCTCGGTTTGAAATTAGCCCAGGAACTTAATCTTAATGGTTGGTTCGTGCTGAGGCCCCGGTTGTCTTTGTCGGATACGGGGTCTTTCATCGTGCGGGGAGAAGCATACGAGATTAAAAACGGCATCATTCAATCAGAAGGAGTGAAACATGAAAAAGATCGTCGCGACTGATCATGCGCCGGCCGCGATCGGCCCATATTCCCAGGCCACAATCTATGACCGCCTGGTGTTCACGGCCGGTCAGCTCGGCCTGGATCCGAAAACCGGCGCCATGGTCGCCGGTGGTATCCGGGAACAGACGGTGCAGGTGCTAAAAAACCTGCAGGCCGTGCTGGCCGCGGCCGGTGCCGATCTGGATTGTGTGCTGAGAACGACCATATATTTGACCAAACCCGAGGATTTCACCGTGGTCAATGAAATCTACGCCGGGTATTTTACCAGCCGGCCGCCGGCACGCACCACCGTGTTTGTGGCGGGTCTGCCCAAAGGGGCTCTGGTTGAGATTGACGCGGTCGCTGGATTATAAGCGCAGCGCGCGGCGGCTGGGCATTCGTTTCCGACACAAGGGCTTGCTCCAAAAAGCTCTGACCCATTCTTCCTCCGTGCAAGACCGGCGGCACCAGTCCAACGAGAACTTGGAGTTTTTAGGCGACGCCGTGCTCGAACTGGTCGTGCGCGAACATCTTTACCGGAAGCATCCCCGGTCGGATGAAGGCCGGATGAGCGAAATGAAAAAGGCATACACCAGCGAGGACGCGCTGTTCGTGGTCGGCCGCCGCCTCGGCATCGGCCGCTGCCTGGTTCTGGACCAGGGTGAGATCCAGACCGGCGGCCGGACTCGACGGTCCAACATCACTGGTGCGGTCGAGGCGCTGATCGGTGCCCTTTACCTGGACCGCGGCCTGGAGTACGCCCGCCGTTTTATCCGTCGAACCATTCTGGACCGACGGATCCGGGTGGAACCGGACTACAAGTCCCTGCTTAATAACCTGG
>CBFGIH010000294.1:0-1812 GCA_965648775.1 Caldifarciminota bacterium
GAAATAATCATTTTTTAAAACGCGGCCGAAGCTTTTTTCGATCAGATTCCGGATCCGGGATCGGTCGGCCTGACGCCACGAGGAGAATTCTTGGATCGCATTGCCCATTTTGATGTAAGTTCCTTCGCCGGCATCCGTGAACAGTTCGCGCAGCAAGGAACGTCCGGAAGTGATCTGAATGGGCAATTCCGCGCCGGCTTTTTCCAGCAAGCTCCGGGCTTCGCGGACCTTGAGCAGCATGCCCTCGGTGATCACGGACTGCCGGATCAAAGCTGTCATTTCCTGAGATAAGTTGATGCGCGGAATGATATTGCCCTGGCGATCGCGGATGCCGCCGGTATCAGTGATGATGATGTATTTTTTCGGTTTCAAGGCCAGAACCAGGGATTTCGCGGCTTCATCGGCGTTGATATTGTAATAACGACCGTCCGCGGCGATACCCAGGCAGCTGACCACCGGAATTCTTCTGGTACGGATTGCGCGCCGGATATCCGCAACATCAACCGATGCCACCTGGCCCACACAACTGAAACGTCGATCGGGCACGGGTTCGGCCAGGAAAATATCTCTGGTCAAGCCCAGCGCCCGGCCGCCGTATTTTTCAATGGCCGTCACAATTTCATCATTAACCTGATCCAGGGTGCGGCGGATGACGGGTAAATCTTTTTTGCCGGTCACGCGCTTGCCGTCGATTTTCCGGGTTTTTAATCCGGCGGTTGCCAGGGCCTGGTCAATCTGGGGTCCGGCGCCGTGCACCACGACCGGATATAGATCCAGCCGGTGAAGGTAAGCCAGATCCAGGCCGATGATATCCAGGGACTGGGCGATGCTGGAACCGCCCAATTTGATAACCGCAAACCGGCTTGGATCGCCGCGGTGAAAGAGTTTGATATAGCGTTGTGCTTCCCGGTCCGCGCCGATGGTCTTTAAAAATTCAATGATCAGCTCGTAATTTTTCATTTTAACATTTCCGGAAGAAATTTTGATAAATCACCGTTCCCCGCGCGAGATCCAATTCCCGGATATGTTCGTCCGCGGCATGGGCTTGTTTAATGCTGCCGGGACCGAAAACCACGGTCGGAATGCGGGCGCGGGTAAACAGTGCTGCTTCGCTCCAGAAATTGACGCTGTCGTTTCCGGCAACGGCGCCCGCCCGACGCAAGGGCTGGACAACCGCGCTTACGGCTGCACGGGCCGTAAGGGGCGGAGCGTGAAAGATCAGACGCAGGGCGGCCGATTGCCCGGCGACGAGTCGACGCAAGTCGCACTGATATTTCTTCAATGTCTGGCCAGGCAGGTAGCGGAGATTCACCCGAACCGTGCATTGATCGGGTATGATGTTTGACTTGAGACCGCCTTTGATAACGCCGATGTTGAGTGTCGGCCGCATACCCCGGTATTCGCACCGCGCGATTCGATCCGCATAAGATTTTATTTTCATGATGCTGGCCGCGGCTTTTAAAATTGCATTGCAGCCTTGATGAGGATAGGCCGCATGCGCCGCCCGCCCCTTGAAGCAGATTTCAAAATCCGCAATTCCCGTATGCTGCGTTATGATCCGCAGGTCCGTGGGTTCGGTGACGATCCCGGCTTTCAGACCGCGTGCCAGCTGGCTGGTCAAAAAGGTCTTTACGCCGGTGCTGGCGCCCGCTTCTTCATTGCAACTGTAAAGCAGGAGGAGATTTTTAGGCTCGGTTTGGGTCAGGGCCGCCAGCTGGCAGGCGATGCTACCTTTCACATCAGCCGTTCCCAATCCATAAAGTTGACCGCGGCGTTTTTTTAAATTCAGCACGGCCTTTCCCGGATTTGCCC
>CBFGIH010000295.1:0-1756 GCA_965648775.1 Caldifarciminota bacterium
AATGTAGAGGGTCTGACCAGTGGCGATCTTGGATAGTTCCCGCGCCAGTTTAATCCGCTGGGCTTCACCGCCCGAAAGAGTGGTCGCGGCCTGACCGAGTTTTATGTAACCCAGACCGACATCCTGCAATAGATCCAGCTTTCGTCTCAGGGAAGGGATGTTTTGAAAAAATTCAGCGGCTTCACTCACGGACATTTCCAGCACCTCGCTGATATTCTTGCCCTTGTAACGTATATCCAGCGTCTCGCGATTGAAACGACGACCATGGCAGGCATCGCAGGTTATGTAAACATCGGGGAGAAAGTGCATTTCAATTTTAATAATTCCTCCGCCTTCGCACTGTTCGCACCGGCCCCCGCGCACATTGAAGGAAAAACGACCCGCCTTGTATCCACGGACCCGGGCCTCGGGCAGGCCGGCAAAAAGATCCCGGATCAAAGTGAAGGCACCCGTGTAGGTTGCGGGATTGGAGCGGGGTGTCCGGCCAATCGGCGATTGATCAATGTTCACGACCTTGTCCACCAGTTCCCGACCGGCAATCCCATCATGTGCGCCGGGCGGATATTTGGATCCATGCAATTCCTGGGCCAGGGCCTGATAAAGCGTGTCCACGATCAGAGTGGACTTGCCTGAACCCGACACGCCGGTGACACCGACCAAAAGGCCAAGGGGAATTTCAACATCAATATTTTTGAGATTATTAGCCCGCGCGCCCTTGATAACCAGCCGCTGGCGGGAACGGGGTCGTCGCTGAAGGGGCAGGTCGATCCGCTGTCGACCGGATAAATACTGACCAGTGATGGATCGCCGGTTGCGGCGAATTTCCTCGGGCGTGCCCGTGGCCACCACGTAGCCTCCCTCCTGACCGGCACCGGGACCAAGATCCACAATGAAATCAGCGCTTTCGATGGTTTCGGCATCGTGTTCTACCACCAGCACCGTATTGCCCAGATCGCGGAGCCGATAAAGCGTATCCAGCAGACGGCGGTTATCGCGCTGATGAAGGCCGATCGACGGCTCATCAAGAATGTAAAGGACGCCGACCAAACCCGAGCCAATCTGGGTCGCCAGTCGAACCCGTTGCTCCTCACCGCCGGCCAGGGTATCCGTGTTCCGATCAATAGTCAGGTAATCAAGACCCACGGCCTCCAGAAAACCAAGGCGCCGGATAATTTCCCGAATGATCTCGCCACCGATCTGCTGCTGGATACGTGACAACTTAAGACCGCGGAAAAAATCAAGCCCCTCTTTCACGGAAAGCCGGGAAATATCAATAATGTTTTTTTCGCCGATGCGGATCGCGCGGCTTTCCGGCTTCAAGCGGCCACCGGCGCAAACCGGACAAGTCCTGATCACCATGAAATCCTCAATGTAAATCCGGGCAGCGGGAGAAGTTGTTTCTTTGTAGCGCCGGAGCAGTTCCGGGACAATACCTTCCCAGTGATCTTCAAACTCCCAGGTCGTCCCGTCGGTGCGGCGGTAAAGACCGGTGATGGGCAGGTCCTTTCCGTAAAAAAGCGCCTGCCGCGCCGGTTCTGGCAGTTTTTCCAGGGGCTGGTCCAGATCAAAGTGGAGTCGGTGCGCCAATCCTCTCAGCCGCGCCGTGCGCCAGCGGCTGGGAATGCCGTAGTATTTGATGGCGCCGGCCATGATGGATCGCCGCGCGTCATCAATGATCCGCGTCAGGTCTATATCCATTTTCTTCCCCAGGCCATCGCATTCTGGGCAGGCGCCGTACGGCGAGTTAAAACTGAAC
>CBFGIH010000296.1:0-1721 GCA_965648775.1 Caldifarciminota bacterium
GGATCTGTAAAATTAAAAAAAACCAGCCACTGATCATTCCACTCCTTGCTCATCACCACCAGATGAAAAAAAAATAAAGAATAAAATTGCGGTCAATAATACATACGGTACGGTTCATTGTCAAGATTTAGATATAAGCAGGAGATCAATCCCGATCGACATCCGTATCCGATAATCGGCCGGCATGTTACTGGCATGACACGACATCGGCTTTTTAGAAAAGTTATCACCGATGGCAGTTGAGGACGGACGCTCGCGAAAAAATATTTGACAGACGCCGTATTTTTTATATAATATGATTTAATGAATGAAAAATTGGTAAATTCCATTCGACGTCGGCTCAACCAGGATCAGGTCCAATTTATTGATTTGAAATATCCGGCCCTGACCGGCTCACCCCACCATATCACCATCGAGGCCAGCCGTTTTGATGAAATTATTAAAGACGGCGTGGGCATGGATGGTTCCAGCATCCCCGGTTACAAGGGCGTCAGCAAAAGTGATATGCTCATTTTCCCGGATTTGGGCACATATTTTCTTGATCCGAGTTTTGAAGCAAGAACTGCATCTTTTTTATGCCATATCTTCACGGTCAATCCCATTGAACCTTTTGAGCGCGACTGTCGTTACATCATTCGGCGCACGGCGGATTACCTGCAGCGCGTTTTGAAGTGCGAGGCTTTTTTTCTGCCAGAACTGGAATTTTATATCTTTGATAAAGCAAATTTCGGCGAAGGACCGGGCTATGGCTTTTTCCGCATCGCTTCCGATGAACAGGAAAGCGATGGCATCACCTTCCCAATCCGGCCCAAGGGCGGTTACCACACCAGCCCGCCGGAAGATAAGCACCATGATTTTCGTAACGCTCTGGTGCATCATCTGAGCCGCTGCGGTATCCGCACCAAGTATCATCACCACGAAGTGGGCCCATACGGACAGATGGAGATTGAACTGCTTTTTCAGCCTTTGATCCGCTCGGCGGATGAATTGTTCTTAGCCAAATACCTGATTCGCAACTTTGCCCAGCGTCAGCATAAATGGGTAACTTTCATGCCCAAACCCCTGCATGGCGAACCAGGCAACGGTCTGCACCTCCATCAGTTTTTAGGTCGTCCCGGCCATTCACTGTTTTTCGATCCCGATAAAAAAGATAACCTGAGCGACATATGCCGGCACTACATCGGCGGCATTCTGCGCCACTCGCGTGCGTTGTGCGCCCTGACCAATCCGAGTACGAATTCATACAAACGCCTGATTCCCGGCTTTGAGGCGCCGACCTATACGGATTTCTCCTTTGGCAGCCGAACTTCGGCGATCCGGGTGCCGGCTTATATCAAGAACAAAAAAATGACCGACATCGAATACCGCATTCCGGACGCGACTGCCAATCCCTATTTCGCCATGGCCGCTATTGTCCTGGCCGGCATTGATGGTATCCAGAAAAAAATAAAACCAGATCTCCGCGAACCCCTGCCAGTCAATACGCAAGAAGCACTTGCCGCTTTGGAAAAAGACCATCAATTCCTCCTGCAGGATAAAATCTTTGCTCCCTCCCTGATCAACCGCTGGATTGAAGTCAAAGGCCATGAGTTCGAAGAGGTCCACCAGCGACCGCATCCCCATGAGTTTCAACTTTATTTTGGAGCTTAACGATGAGGAAAAAAATACGCGTGGGCATTGTTGGCTGCGGCGCTCATTCGCAAATTGCCCATTTGCCGGCT
>CBFGIH010000297.1:0-1644 GCA_965648775.1 Caldifarciminota bacterium
CCCATAATGCGGCCGGATTTGAGTAAAAGCACCTTGCCAAAAATCGGTATCTGGGTGCGACGTTCAAATAAACGGTTGGCGTAGCCCGGATCGAATCGGCCCCAGCGGCAAAGAGCGTATAGGCAAAAAGCCCGGGTTTGCAGTTTGGCATATTGATTATAGGGGTATTGCCATTCCACATCCTCCCACTTCAGAACCGCGCTTAAAAAATCAAGCCCTTTCTGAACACATGATTGATCAACGCGGTACCCGGCTTCCTGCGCCCGGCGCATTATATCCATGGTATAAGCGGAAAGATACGGGCAGGGAATGATTCCATCCCGGAAATATAGAAAACCGCCGCTGGGATGCTGATATCCGGGAATTTCATCCAGGACCTTTTGAACCGTGTCGCGCAAAGCCGAGCCGGTCACCGTCGCCAGGTGAAACTGGTTGATGATATCTTCGCCCGTGATCAGAGGCGCGATCCTGGATAATCTCTGTTCAAGACAACCATAAGGATAATCAAGCAGGTGCTCGATTCCCTGTTTCATGCCGGCCAGGATCGTGGCTGATAAATCGATGTCGAGCCGGGCAAGGTCTTCATAGATGTTGTCCGGCACTACGATTCCTTCCTGCACCGAATCCATGGTTGAAGAAAAAGTCGCCACGGCCTCAGTGAAGGGCGGGTTTTTCACGGGCACGGAAATCCGCAGGGCATCCTCCTCCTGGTCAAAACGGCTGCGGAACATAACCGCGGCGTTGCCGGCGGTATCCGCGGTGAGATCATACCGCACCTCCACGCTTGCTTGCGCGGGCAGATTAACTGATCGGCGGCTGTCACCAGAAATTTTCAATCCTCCCTCGGTCCTGATTTCAACATCAGCCTGACCGCTGCGGTCAGTGCGGTTGTGCAGTACCACGCCGGCCTGAAACCGGTCGCCGACTCGGGCCAGACGCGGCAAGGAAGGAGTCAGCATAAAGGGACGTCCGACGCGGAAAGTAGAATCGGTTGAGCCGAATTCCTGGTTTCGGCCTTGAGCCACCGCCATGATCCGGAATTTGGTGAGATTATCAGGCAGGACAAAACGAACCTGACCCCGGCCGTCGGCGCGGGTGCTCAGGGAAGATGCGAAAAATACGGTGGAAAGGAATTTTTCACGATAGGGTATGCCGTCGGCCTGACCACCGCCGCCTCCCCGTTCCGCGCCTTTCTCTCCGTAGCTGCGTTCGCCGAGAATGTTCAAGCGGGATTCAATGGTCCGTACCGAAAGCGATCTTGGTCCATAAAAGTATGCAAACGGATTAGGCGTTTGGAAATCAATCAAATTTAAAACTCCCGCGTCCACCACAAACAGGGTGATTTCGGCGTTCGGCACGGGCTGACCAAGATGATTTTTTACCTGGAAGGTCACAGTTGCAGTATCCCGCGGTCGATAATCGGTCTGATCAGGCGAAACCTCAACCTGCAGATGTTTTTCGCGAGCGTCAACCTCCAGGTTAGCATAACCAATTTTAAATTGAGGTTTGCCCAGATCAGTTTCCCGTTCTTGATCCCAATTAAAGCCGGGCACACGGCCGCGCAAGAGGATCACGCTAACATAAATGTTTGGCAGGGCAATATTTTCAATCGGAATATTGATGTAATCTGCATTGCCCTTAATT
>CBFGIH010000298.1:0-1584 GCA_965648775.1 Caldifarciminota bacterium
TTTATCCGTCGACCGGCGGAAGTCAAGTATTAACCGATACCGCGATGCGGTTGACAAGAGGTGCAGAATCAATAGAATCATGGTGAAAAGGAGCGGAAAAATGCTATTTGACGACATTGAGGATACAACCAGGGGGCCTTTTTGCAAACCATACGGCCAGTTATTTTACGAAAATTTGGAAAAACTACCGTCCTTTCAAGTCATCGAGGCCTATCTTGCTTCCCTGGTGTCGGCGCAGGAAGCGATTCAGCGGGCAATTTCGATTCTGGAAGGTGCGCTCAAAAAAGGGACCGAACGCCTCCAGGAAGTGACGGAGCCGGGCGACTTGCAGTTTGTTTTCGGCAAGATTGTAGGTTCACGCGGCGCCGTGGAAGAGGAGATCGAGCGGTTGACCAGAAATCGCCGCCAGATTGACGAGATCGTCGCCCAGTACACCGAAAAGGGTATTCTGAGCGTTCCGCTTAAAGATTTCATGACCGCCTTTGACCGTGAGTACAAGATTCAGGTAGAGAAAAAAAAGATGGACAGCGATGATCTTTACCTGACCGAGATCAACGTCAGCGATCTTACTGGCTGTGCGGGTTTTGATCATCTCAACAAAGTGCTGACTGGTTATTTATTGAAGAAAATTATTAAAAAATAAGAAACTTGCTGGTTGTTATTCAAATTTGAAATTCTTTTTATTGAACAGTTCCAGGCAGGCGTCCACCACCATCGGGTCGTAGAGAATATCACGGTTCTGGATTATTTCTTCTATGGCCTTGTCGATACCGCGGGCGGGTCGGTAAGGACGGTTGGAGAAGATGGCCTCCACCACGTCGGCGACCATCAGGATTTTTGCTTCTTTGATAATATCGGCCGCGGTCAGGGCATGAGGATAACCCGAGCCGTTCAACCGCTCATGGTGCTGGAGAATAATCCGGGCCACGGGCCAGGGAAATTCAATGGCTTTTAAGATATCATAACCTAACTGGGGATGGGTTTTGATCAGATTATACTCAATTTCGGTCAAGCGGCCTGGTTTATTTAAAATCTCTGCGGGCACATAAATCTTGCCGATGTCATGGATCAGGGCGGCCATCTTAATGCCTTCAATTTCCTCTTCCAACATGCCGATTTCCGCAGCGATCGCCCGTGCCAATTTTGCCACCCTTTGTTGGTGTCCGGCCGTGTAGGGATCACGCTTTTCCACCGTGGAAGCCAGGGTGAAAGTGGTTTCTTCGAGAATCCGTCTCATTTTGGCGTAATTTTCAATTATTTCCTTGCGGGTCTTTTCTTTTTCGGTGATATCACGGATAATCGTTAAGATCCGGACTACCTGATTGCCTTCAAAGATTGGTATCTTTCTCGTTTCCGTGATCAGTAACTGGTTACCGATCCTGGTTGTTTCCTCGGTGATGAGAATCTGGCCGGTTTTAATGACCTGCTGATATTCGTCCTGGACTTTTTTCGGTAAAAAAGGGAAAAGATCAAACACTGATTTGTCCGTGCGGGCTATGTCAATGCCGAGTTCCCGGCACCACCTTACAAAACTATCGTTGATCATGAGAATTTTCAGGTTTTTATCCACGACGTGAATCGCAT
>CBFGIH010000299.1:0-1534 GCA_965648775.1 Caldifarciminota bacterium
CGGGATCGGGGTACGCTTTGACGACCGCGTCACGGGTCCGGTGGAAACTTTCGCTCCCCGGGCCCGGATCTTGCACATTGATATTGATCCCACCTCGATCAACAAGACCATAAAAGCCGATCTGGCCCTCGTGGGCGACGCCCGGACTATCCTGCACCGTCTCAATCATCTGGTCTCTCCCTCTTATCAAACCCGCGTTTGGCTCAATCGCATCGCCGGTTGGCATTGCGAGCATCCCTTGCGCTATGACCGCACCAGCGGGAAAATAAAACCCCAGCAGGTCCTTGAGGAAATCGAGCGGCTTACCCGCGGGCAAGCCATAATCGTCACCGAAGTCGGCCAAAATCAAATGTGGACCGCGCAGTGGTATAAACACGAAAATCCGCGCTGTTTTATCAGTAGCGGCGGTCTGGGCGCCATGGGTTTTGGTCTGCCCGCCGCGATCGGTGCCCGGATCGGACGACCAGATCAGACGGTCTTTGTGATCGGTGGTGATGGTTCCGTTCAGATGAACATCCAGGAACTGGCGACCTGCTGCGCTTATGATTTGCGGTTGAAGGTGGCGATTTTGAATAACGGCAGTCTGGGCATGGTCCGGCAGTGGCAGGAATTATTTTATGGCAAGCGTTACTCGCAGGTCATGCTGAACAACCCGGATTTTGTTAAAGTGGCGGAGGGTTTTGGCGCGGTCGGAATGCGCGTCCGGGAAAAAAACGATGTCGCGGTGGCGCTGGAGCGGGCTTTAGCCACGGATAACACCGTGGTCATCGATTTCCAGGTCGATCCGCAAGAAAATGTCTTGCCGATGGTCCCGCCCGGAGCACCGTTGAATCACATGCTGGAGTTATCGAACCATTAATAAAAAGGAGGAACAATGACGCAATACACCTTATGTCTGCTCATGAAAAATAAACCTGATACCCTGGCCCGGGTTACCGGCCTGTTCAGCGCCAAGAACTGCCGAATTTTTTCATTGCTGGCCGAGATGACCAGAGACCGGGCCGCGACCCGGATGAAAATCACGATTAACGCTCACGATCCTGACCAGGTTGAACAGATGCGCCGGCATTTGCGCCGGCTGGTTGACACTATTTCCGTGCAGTAAAGGAGAAATCATGATCAAAATTAACCAAGACGATCCGTTACGGATGGAACAGTTGAAAAATCGGGTTATCGCCATGATCGGCTATGGTATTCAGGGCCGCAACCAGGCTCTGTGTTTGCGTGACTCGGGTTGCCGGGTCGAAATCGCGGCGCGGTATGGCTCTCCGGGTTTTCAGCAGGCGAAAAAAGACGGCTTCCTTCCCCGCACCGCGGCGGAGGCGGCATCCCGGGCCGATGTCATTCAACTGCTCACTCAGGATCACATTCAGGCTCAGGTTTACCGGCAGGAAATCCAACCCCAGCTTGCTCCTGGTAAAGCGCTGGGTTTCGCCCACGGTTTCAACATTCATTTCCGGCAGATCTTGCCGCCGGCCGGCGTTGATGTGTTCCTGGTGGCGCCGAAAGGGCCTGGTGACCTGGTTCGGAAAAT